>CAKQBP010000017.1 GCA_934216375.1 uncultured Veillonella sp. | reverse complement strand
TTTGGTACAAACCATAGGCCGTTGTTATTTTTTTCCATGTAGTCTTTGAATTCTTGAGAATGGTAAGCTGCTACAATGTCTTTTGCCCATTGTGCATCTTTGTTTTTCTCGTTAACTACAACTTGTAACAACCATTGTGGCAATACATCTTCATTTGCCAATGCAGATTTAGGATCGATTTTTGCATTATAGATAATCGCACCAGTAATAACAATGTAATCGAAATCAGTACGTACAGAAGGAATTGTAAGGGATTTCATTTCTGTAAATTTAAGATGTTTAGGATTTTCAATAATATCTGCTTGTGTTACTGTCGCTAAATCTTTATTTGGATCAAGTTTAATCCAACCGATTTTTTGCAATAACGCATACGCACGAGCCATGTTGGATGCATCATTAGGTACTGCAATAGTGTCACCATCTGCCACTTGATCTAAAGATGTTTTAGAACCACTAAAGATACCTGCTGGTACTGTTGGAATTGGAGTTAAGGCTACAAGATGACCATTTTGTTTTTCGTTGAAGTTTTTCATGTACGCTGTATGTTGTTCAACGTTGAAATCTACTTCACCATCGCTCAACACTTGATCAGCTTGTACCAAGTCAGACATATCTACACCTTTAAAGGTATAGCCTTGTTTTTCCAAAATTGGTTTTACACCTTTTTCAAACAATTCAGAGTAAGGGCCTTGAGATTTACTATAGCTTAATTCTTTTTTTGCACCATTATCGCTATTGTTTGAACCGCAGCCTGCGATAAAAGCTACGCTAAATACTAATGCCACACCAAGGGCAAGGAGTTTTTTAAATTTCATAGTACATTCTCCTATACTTTCACAATCCATATAACTAAAATCTATTTCATCAAATTAGGAACGACGCGCACGACGTGCAAAGTAGTTACCTATGGTTTGAATAATTTGAACAAAAATAATTAAAATAACAACGGTAAATAACATCAATGGAAAGTTTAACCGTTCATAACCATAGGTAAGAGCCAAATCACCTACACCACCTGCACCAATGGCGCCAGCCATAGCAGTAGCACCGATAAGACCTATGGTACCTGTTGTAATAGATAAAATAAGCGAACCCTTTGCCTCCGGCAAAAGGAAATGCCAAATCACCTCAAAATGAGAGGCCCCCATTGATTGTGCAGCCTCGATAATTCCTTTATTAACCTCTAAAATAGAGTTTTCAAAGAGTCTAGCTAGATAAGGGGCAATAAATATAACAAGTGGTACGATAGCTGCCGTTGTTCCCACACGAGTCCCTACAATCATCTTTGTTAATGGTAAGATAAACACCATCAAAATGATAAATGGTACGGAACGAACAATATTAACAATAGTATTTATAATGGTATAGACAATACTATTTTTAACGATACCATTAGGATTTGTTACTACCAGTGTAACTGCAATAATTAAACCTAACACCGTACCAATAAATAGAGATAGGAACACCATATATAATGTTTGTTCTGCGGCTAGTAATAACTGCGAACCGGGAACACCAAGTTCTTGTATAAAGAAGTCCATTATAGTGTCACCTCCTGCCATTCAATACCTTGTGTCACAAGATACTCTTTTACCTTACCCACTTCAAGATCATCACCAATAAACTGAACAATAAAAATACCAAGTACTGTATGTTCTAACTCTGTTACCGTAGCAAATAACACGCTCGTTTCTAAATCAAAAGTTTTATTAATATGATATAAAACATTATCGGTCGTATTATTTCCTAAGAAATGCATCTTAAGAATAGTATAAGGTCGCTTATCACAGGCCAAGGTATGTTTCACTGTTGATGGAATTTCATCAGGAATGACAGTCCTAACAAATCGTTTCGTTGTTTCATGTTTGGGTTTACTAAACACCTCAAGTACAGATCCACTCTCTATGAGTTTTCCATGTTCCATAACCACAACGCGATTGCAAATTTTTTGAATTACATCAATCTCATGAGTGACGATAACAACGGTTACCCCTAGTTCACGATTAACTCGCTCTAATAATTGAAGAATAGACTCTGTTGTATCTGGATCAAGAGCACTTGTTGCTTCATCGCAAAGCAGAATTGATGGATCTGTAGCCAACGCACGAGCAATACCAACGCGCTGCTTTTGACCACCAGATAATTCTCCTGGATAGGCATTTGCTTTATCACCTAAATCAACAAAGTCTAACAAGGTTTTAACCTTGTTATCAATCTCTGATTTAGAAACTTTATTTAGAATTAATGGAATCCCCACATTATCATACACAGATTTAGCATTCAATAAATTGAACTGTTGAAACACCATGCCGATGCGCTTACGAACCTTTCTGAGCGCATTAAAACTTAAGCCATTGATATTCACACCATCTATTTCAACATGACCAGAGGTAGGTACCTCTAAAGCATTAATCATGCGTAACAGTGTAGATTTACCGGCTCCACTAAAGCCAATAATGCCAAATATGTCGCCTTTTTCTATGGTAAAGTTTACATCAGATAATGCAGTAACCTTTTGCTTATTAACATCAAACTCTTTCGTTACATTTCGTATAGCAATCACTGTACCGCCTCTTTTTTCCTTCAATTTAGTAGGAGTTAAATTTAAATTTAAAACATATCTATAAAGTATGATTTAATTATGTACTTAGATTACTACAATTTATAAGGACTGTCAAACCAAAAAGAACCTCACCAATTAAAAGGTTGAGGTTCTTTTATTATATAGCTCTTATCTTATAAGTAAGGGTTTACATCCCTATTCATCTAATTATATATTTTTTACATCAAACCAAAGCGATTCAGACACTAACAAAATAACTTATCTATATTGATTAAAAAGGTATAAAGATCCTAGTATAATAGGCGCCCCTATATAGAGCCCCATATTAGGTATTTCTCCCAATAAAAATGCTGCTACAATAGCTGCCACTATGGGAGAGAAATACATAAAGTTGGTTACATCAGAAACCTTTTCAGCATGTTCCAAAGCATAGCTCCAGAATACAAAACCTAATGCACTGGATAGAAATGCTAAATAGGCCATAGCAAACTTTGCGCTAATCGGTGCCACCACAATCATTTCAATGGCATGTTCCGCAAAAGGCAAAGCCATAATGGCACCTGTAAACATAGACCACATGGCGATAGTGATAGGCTTATAGCCTTTTAAACTAAGTCCACGATTAAGGATATTGTAAACCGCAAAGAGTGTCATTCCTAGCAAGGTCCATAATGCACCTGTAGGAATTGTAAGGGCTGAATTCCAAAGAATGATTATGGCTACACCAATAAAAGCCGTTATTGTAAATAACCATCCTATGGGCCGTATTTTATCTTTATAAACAATCATGGCCATCAGTGCTGTCGTCATCGGAGTCAAGGCCATAATAATACTGGATGTGGCCGCTGGAATTGTGCGCAAGCCTTCATTAAAAACAACTTGGTAAAGAAAATTCCCTGTAGCACCTAACAGAATATATAGTCTCCACTCACGCCATGTTGTCGGTATATGTAGCCCTTTTACAACACCGATTACCAGCATAAGTAAAGCGCCACCCATGACCCTTGCCACAGACAATGTCAACGAATCTACTGACTGTAATGCGATTTTACTGAAAGGAAATGCAGTAGCCCACACCGCAATAGTAGCAGAAGCACCTAAAAGTGCTTTCTTTCGATTTGTCATTAACATCCACCTTTCAATAGCATTCGCCTATACAATCTTATAATCCACTTTGATTAACGTATATTCTATCCAAATTATTTCTATCTTGATTCATTCTACCAAGATCATGTTATCTACATGTTTTATAGCTTAATAACACTATCTCAATAGTACCATAATATACCCCTAACACTACAATAAATTAAATCATACTTTTTATTCCTATGAAGGGGATGATTTCTTCCTTATGGGACCTACAAAATGTGTAACAAAGTCGTTGGAACAAGTAATAACGCTTTATGAAAACTATGATATAGGAATCCCCTATAATTAAGGCAACTAGTTACTTAGCTTGACTATCGTGAGTTCACTATTGATTCCATTAATTTCAATTTGATTTTCTGATTCAGCCACGGAAAAATCGTCTACAAGATTTCCATGTTCTTCAAAGAGCAATTTAGTGCGAACACCTTTTTTCACCGCTTTGAAAGCATACTCGTGAGAGACATACAGACGAGATTTCGCCGATATCTGATTCACATCAATTCGCCCCGTATAATCTGCTACATATATCTCCATTGGAGAGTTGTTATCCAGCTCTATATGACTGTTACCGCCGGCAATATGAATTTCTTTAACCGCTCCGTCTAACTCAAACTTTTCACTAATAATATCAAATAGTTCTAGTTTTTCACAATGGGTCGCTAACTCCGTATCTCCCATATATTTTTCAGGCAAATTTATAAAAATCGACAGATGTTCTTTTACAAGCTCTTCAGATAAGGATTTGGAACGATTTACATCCACATCGATACGCCTTTTGATATCATCGATTTTTACTTTCACCAGTTCCGTCAAATTTTCAATAGTATCACTGACCAGTTGAACCTTTATCTTCTCACCCTCTCCAGCTCTCATTTTTACGCGATTAACAGAACCCAGTTTAATGTCGAAATGTTTTATCTCATCGATATCGTATTCTACAATACTTTCATAAGGATATCGAAGTTTAACCGCTTCTTCTGAAAGTAATTCATCCACAGAAATATTGAATACAGCTGAAAGGGCCTTTAAATTTGAAATATCAGGCATCCCATTGCCCGATTCCCATTTTGTTATGGCCTGTCTCGACACATTGAGCGTTTCCGCTAATTTCCCTTGAGATAATCCGGATTCTTTTCTATACTCCCGTAATTTTTCATTAAAATCCATAATGTGACCTCCTATATTAGGCAATATCAATTACTCTTCAACAAGAGCTGCTCAAAGTATAGTATATGATGTCAGCGAAGAAAAGAAACGCTTGTTTTCCTGGCTGGCAACGTTCCGTAGCATCGCAATATATATGCGCATTTATAAAGACCTACAGGCTGATTCTGTACAAGATATAAACAGCCTCCGAACAGTACACAAATATAAACTATCCGATCATACTATTGAATAATCCGCCTTCATCCTCTTTAATGAAATTTTTATTCCCTTTATTAATATTGATATGCAATTTCATATTATTATGTATACATCAAGTGAGATCGCAAAAACAAAAAACTCATATAATCCTCTATATACAAGTAAACTTCAACAATTCGGCTTATGGAATTTTATGAGATACTTCACAAAATCGCATAGTATGTATTGAAAATCTATATCATTTATTCATTGTAGAATTGCTACAAACATTGTACACTATAGGCATAGAAATCTATAGTTATATCCTTTTATGGAGGTGCAAAATGCAACATACTGCATGGAAAGATTTTAACACAGGTGTGTGGGATAAAGCCGTTGATGTACGCGACTTTATTCAAAGAAACTATATTCCCTATGAAGGGGACGATTCCTTCCTTTCTGGTCCTACAGAACGAACAACAAAATTGTGGGAACAAGTAATGAAGCTTTATGAAGAAGAACGTGAAAAAGGCGGCATGCTCGATGCTGATACTTCTGTGGCCACACACATTACTGCCCATGCGCCAGGATATATCGACAAAGACCTTGAAACAATCGTTGGTTTGCAAACTGACAAACCTTTAAAACGCGCTATGTTCCCATATGGTGGCTTGCGCACAGCAAAATCCGCTATCGAAGAATACGGATTCAAAATGGATCCGCAAACAGAGGACTTCTTCAAGAAACATCGCAAAACTCACAATGATGGCGTATTTGATGTATATACTCCAGAAATGCGTGCTGCACGTACAGCTCATATTGTAACTGGTTTGCCAGATGCGTACAGCCGCGGTCGTATTATCGGTGACTATCGTCGTATCGCTCTTTACGGTGTTGATTATCTCATTGAAGATAAAAAAGAACAATTTAGCATCACAATGGGTGACATGCTAGAGGATGTCATTCGCGACCGTGAAGAAATACAAGATCAAATCCGTTCTCTGAAAGAATTGAAAGAGATGGCAGCGTCCTATGGCTATGATATTTCCAAACCAGCTAAGGATGTTCGTGAAGCTATGCAATGGATTTACTTCGGCTATCTTGGTGCCATTAAAGAGCAAAACGGTGCTGCTATGTCCATTGGTCGTAACTCCACATTCCTCGATATCTATGCGGAACGAGACCTTCGCAACGGCACATACACAGAGGAACAAATCCAAGAATTCGTAGACCATTTCATTATGAAATTGCGCATGGTTCGCTTCGCACGTATCCACGAATACAACAATTTGTTCACAGGTGACCCTGTTTGGACCACTGAATCCATCGGTGGTATGGGTACTGACGGCCGTACATTGGTTTCTAAAATGTCCTTCCGTTACCTACATACATTGACTAACCTTGGTCCTGCTCCAGAACCAAACCTCACTGTATTGTGGTCCCCTCGCATGCCGATCGGCTTCCGCCGTTTCTGTGCGAAATTATCCATTGAAACATCTTCCATTCAATACGAGAATGACGAATTGATGCGTCCTAACTCTGGTGATGACTACGCCATCGCATGTTGCGTATCACCAATGCGTATTGGTAAAGAAATGCAATTCTTCGGTGCTCGTTCCAACTTGGCTAAATGCTTGCTTTACGCTATCAACGGTGGCGTTGACGAAAAGTTGAAGAAACAAATTGGGCCTAAATACCGCCCTATCACTTCCGAATACTTAGAATTTGACGAAGTATGGGAAAAATTCGACGACATGATGGAATGGTTGGCAGGCGTATATGTAAATGCATTGAACATCATTCATTACATGCACGATAAATATGCTTATGAAAAACTAGAAATGGCCTTGCATGACCGCAAGGTAACTCGTTGGTTTGCAACTGGTATCGCTGGTTTATCCGTAGTAGCAGACTCCTTATCCGCTATTAAATATGCTAAGGTAAAACCTATTCGTGATGAAAATGGCATCGCTGTTGATTTCGAAATCGAAGGCGACTTCCCTAAATATGGTAACGATGATGACCGTGTAGATGGCTTGGCAGCAAAAGTTGTTTCCACATTTATGAACAAGATTCGTAAACATCCTACATATCGTCAATCCGTTCCTACTATGAGTTTGTTAACAATTACTTCCAACGTAGTATATGGTACTGCTACAGGTTCTACTCCAGACGGCCGTAAAGCTGGCGAAGCTTTCGCTCCTGGCGCGAACCCAATGCACGGTCGTGATTCTCACGGTGCCGTATCTTCATTGGCATCCGTAGCTAAAATGCCATGGCGTGATTGCTCCGATGGTATTTCTAATACCTTCTCTATCATTCCGGACGCATTAGGTAAATCTGGTGAAACATTTGTTTCCGTCAGCGATTTTGATATTGAGTTAGACCCTTCTCAATTGCCTAACAGCAATACAAACTTCGCATGTAGCGAACCAAATGTTACTATAGAGGAAGATAAGTAAAATCTTCCACAGTATCGAACTGCTTTCACCGGCATCGATACGCGTGTTAGTCTTGGTTGAAAGGAGGTTATACCCATGAGCAACCAACAAGTTGATAACTTGGTAGAGTTATTGGATGGTTATTCCCAAAAGGGCGGCCATCATTTGAACGTTAACGTGTTTACTCGTGAAACATTGTTAGACGCTCAAAAACATCCTGAGTTGTACCCTCAATTGACGATTCGTGTATCCGGTTATGCGGTACACTTCAACAAATTGACAAAACAACAACAGGACGAAGTTATTTCCCGTACATTCCATCAACGTATCTAATCGAGGTTTCCTATGACTGGACGTATTCATTCGGTTGAAACGATGGGTACGGTTGATGGTCCAGGCATGCGCATGGTGGTATTTCTTCAAGGATGCCCCATGCGCTGTGCTTATTGCCATAATCCTGATACATGGGATGAAACTAGCGATAATGCTAAATTCATGACCGTAAAGGAATTATGGGACCAGTACGAACGTAACCGCCAATTTTATACTAATGGTGGTATCACCGTCACAGGTGGGGAAGCTCTTATGCAAATCGACTTTGTTATTGAGCTTTTCACATATTTCCGTGAAAGAAACGTCCATACCTGTTTAGATACAAGTGGAATTTGTTTTGACCCCCACCAAGAGGTGGCATACCGTAAATTACTCAGTGTAACTAGTCTCGTCATCCTAGACATTAAGGAAATCGATCCAGCCAAGCATTTATGGTTAACGGGTAAACCGTTAGAGCCCATTCTCGGGTTTGCTCGATTGACGGCAGACGTGGAAGTTCCGATTTGGGTTCGTCACGTAGTAGTCCCTACGATTACAGATAATGCCGATCGTCACTATCGTCTAGGCTTTTTTCTAGGATCTCTGAAAAATTTACAAGCCGTTGATTGCTTACCTTATCACGTTATGGGTATTGCTAAATATAAGGAGTTAGGTATTCCCTATCGCCTAGAGGGCATCCCAGCTGCAACGAAAGATATTGCAGCTAAAGCGACAAGAACCGTGGTGGAAGGCATCAAGGCCTATAGACGCCATTGGTGGAGTCCCATCAAAACACAACAACAATCATAATCAAGTTTGAGGATAACTACCTCCCTTGATATATATAAATATATATACCAAGACTTGATCTATGATAGCCCTAATCAATAGAGCCGCCCCCATACAACCGGGGACGGCTCTTATTGCGTTTAAATAAACTTTCTATCATACAAACGGGCAGCGATGAGGACCACTAAACAAGATCCCACATTATGCACTAATGCACCTGTAGTAGGCGTCAAAACCTCAAGCAATGAGAGAATAATAGCGATACAATTAATGGCCATTGATAAAGCAATACTAAATTTTATAGTTTTAATCGTAGCATCTGATAATCGTTTAATATAAGGAATTTTACTAAGGTCATCACTCATCAAAGCAATGTCTGCTGTTTCTATGGCAATATCACTACCAATAGTCCCCATTGCAATACTCACATCAGCAGTCTTCATAGCCGGAGCATCGTTAATTCCATCGCCAACCATACAAACCTTGTGATGTTTCCCTTGCAATGATTCGATAATACTTACTTTTTCTCCTGGTAAAAGCTCCGCATGTATTTCGGAAACACCAGATTTCTTTCCAATATATGCAGCGGCTGCTTTACTATCACCAGTAAGTAATACTGTTGTCATATCTAAGCTTGAGATAGCAGATATCATATTTATCGCATCATTTCGCATTGTATCAGATAATGTAATGATACCTATAATATGCTCATTATTTGCAATAATAACAGATACCTTTCCTTCACTTCGATATACATTAATAGCTTTTTGAATAGAATCACATACAATAATATTATGCTCTTCAAGGAATCGTTCATTTCCACAATATAATTCTCGACCTTTTATTACAGCTATAATCCCTTTACCTACGAACATCGTAAACGAAGTAGTATCAAGTATTTCTAAATCTTGCTCTATGGCATGAGAAACGATAGCTTTACCAATAGGATGTTCGCTCTTAGCCTCTGCAGATGCAGCTAATTGAAGAATATCGGTCTCACTATAATCTGTATCAACGGCTAAAATAGATTGGACCGATAACTGACCACGTGTTAATGTGCCGGTTTTATCAAATGCCATAGTATCTACTTTTCCCATAGTTTCAAGAATTTCACCAGATTTAATAATAACGCCATGTTTAGTAGCTTGACCAATAGCAGCCATAACTGCAGTAGGTGTAGCAAGCACCAATGCACAAGGACAAAACACTACCAACACAGTAACACCGACGATGATATTACCAGTTACTAAATAGCCTATACATGCAATCATCAATGCAATAGGAACCAATCGACTAGCAACAATATCAGCTATACGCTGAATCGGAGCCTGTTTCTGTTCCGCATTTTTAATAAGTTGAATCATTTTTTGAATAGAACTATCTTCGCCCACTTTAGTAGCTATAATATCTATGGCACCAAAACAGTTAATCGTTCCGCCAAATACATCATCATCAATTGTTTTATCAACAGGTATAGACTCTCCTGTCATAATGGATTGATCTACCGTTGTTTCACCGTTAATAATGCGTCCATCTACAGGGATTGTTTCGCCCGGAAGGATTCGTAAATAATCACCGCTTTGTATAGACTCTACAGGAACCATTATTTCCTTATTAGCCTGTATTTTACGGCCCTTAACAGGTGCTAATGAAATTAACTTCTTTAACCCTTTTTTTGCTCGCTCTGTAGTTGCTTCTTCAAGGAGGGCCCCTAAAGCCATAATAAACGCTACCTCACCAGCCGCAAATATATCGCCAATGGCAATGGCTGCAAACATAGCCATGGAAATCAATAGAGCCGATGAGATTTTACTAATTCCCTTATTACATACGATCCTTCGAATAGATAAATACACAAGGGGAAAACCACAAATAACTACAGTAATCCAGGAAGGTTCAAAAGGAAATATATTTTGAAACGGACTCTGTCCACCAAACTCCTCTATTAAATGCGGAATTCCATCAAGCAGTAAAAATAGTCCCGCTAAAATCGTCATATATAAACCAGATAATATATCATGTATTCGATGTACCATACAACAATCCCCTTATCAGACTTTCACTACCAATATGAATTGAATTATGATTACACTTACAGTACAATAATTACGATAGCGAACACCTTGTTCACTTTAATTGTATCAACCTATGGTTTTAATACAATATATAAAACATCTCATATGTTCATTACGGAACATATACGCTATTCTGTACTAAAAGAATGACAGGAGTTAATATGGATCGTAGGCAGAAAAAAACTCGTAAAGCCATATTTATAGCTTTTAACGAATTATTATCTAATAAGGCGTATGACAAAATCACCGTTCAAGAAATCATTAGTGCCGCAGATATTGGCCGCACCACCTTTTATGCTCATTTCGACACAAAAGAAGCATTACTAGAAGCACTCTGCGAAGACTTATTTTTACATATAAAAGATAGTATTAATCATTTACCTCATGCTCATGGGCTGTATCAACAAAGTATTTACCCAGTCTCAGTATTTGGTCATTTATTACAACATTTACAGCAAAATGAAAATAAAATCCTAGAGCTACTAGCTAGTGATAATAACGAAATCTTTTTGCGCTATTTCAGGGATCATCTAAATGAGTTGGTACAAGGATATTTTATCAACCAAGACCGTAAAGCAAATACAAATCTACCGGATGACTTTATTATTAATCATATTTCAGGTAGCTTTGTGGAAATGGTGTTATGGTGGGTAAAAAACGGCATGAAAGAATCGCCTACAGAATTAGACAATTACTTCCATGCCGTTATAGAACCTATTATATAATTATTTAAAATTTATCAAGATACAACATTGATTGGTTCCCCCTTAAAGAAGGCTTGTACATTATCTCGAATAATGCCTACCAAGCGTTGACGTGTTTCAAGGCCTTTCCAACCCATATGCGGAGTAATGATGACATTATCTAGTGTATAGAGAGGACTATCCTCAGCTGGTGGTTCTACCTCCTGTACATCAAGACCGGCTCCAGCAATGCGTTTAGCGGCTAATGCTTCACAAAGATCCTTTTCATTAATGAGAGGTCCACGGCCCGTATTCACAATGACCGCATTAGGCTTCATCTTACCGATTGTTTTTTTATTAATAAGATGTTTAGTTTGGTCATTTAGCGGGCAATGTAAGGAAATATAATCACTATTTTTTAGCAGTTCATCAAGGCTCACATAACGAATGCCATCACCATCAGCCTTTGGTGTACGTGTATGCACTAAGATGTTCATGTCTAGCGCTTTTGCAACTTTGATGACTTCCATACCAATGTGACCAGCTCCGACAACACCTAATGTTTTACCATTCACTTCTGTATGGCTCACTTGAAGGTATTTCGTGAAATTGCTGCGATCACCTTTAACAAGCATACCAATTTGTTGCTGCATGGTAGATGCAAAATTGAGGATCATCATGATCACCGTATGTGCTACACGCTCTGTGCTATACGCAGGAATATTGCACACAGTGATGCCCTTTTTCTTTGCTGCGTCAAGGTCAATATTATTATAGCCAGTACCTGCTTCTACGATAAGCTCTACAGTATCAGGAAATTGTGAAAGCAGATCGGCACTTACAGGCAATTCTTTTGTAACCACAACACGAGCACCTTGAATCCGTTCAATAAGCTCAGCATTCGTACTATCTTCGTAGACCTTCACATCATTAGATAATATAGAGAAATCCAAAGCTTTATCATAATTCATTTTACCTGCATTTACCACTACTACACGTTCACTCATGAGAACCTCCTAAATTGAATAGCCTAAAACATAGGTAATACCACTTCTATATAAATTATACTATTATTTATATAATTTTATACTAAAATAACTTCTATTATATATCAACTACCTATACCAATTAATATACTTTCACAACTAATTAGTATACTTTCACAATTATTGTATATAATATATGTATAAAGCCTATAAAATTCAAAGTAAAACTCATTTTTCTGTATATAACTTTCACAAAAGTATTGTGTAATTCCCCAAAAGTTATAAAATAAAAGTAATGTTATATAGAATTGAGGAATACCATGAGACCTACCTATTTGACCATAAATACAAGTCTCGTTCGCGAGAATTTGCGTAAAATTAAAGATAGTTTGCCGGAATGGAGCACATCTACAGCTGTCATCAAGGCCAATGGCTACGGCCACGGCAGTGTTATGATGGGTCGTATTGCCGTGGAGGAAGGTT
>CAKQBP010000016.1 GCA_934216375.1 uncultured Veillonella sp. | reverse complement strand
GACTAACGGTGATGCGGCGCTCAAAGCATATTCTGAAAAATTTGATGGTGTTTCCATCGAAGACTTCAAGGTGCCTCAAGAGGAAATCGATACAGCTTATGAGTCTTTATCTGATGATTTGAAAGCCGCATTATTAAAGGCAAAGACTAATATTACAGAATTCCACAGCCGTGAAATCGAGCAGGGCTTTGTGGATATGGATACACCGGGTATCATCCGCGGTCAAAAGGTCATTCCCTTGGCTCGTGTTGGTCTCTACGTTCCTGGAGGTACAGCCGCGTATCCTTCGACCATTATCATGACTGCTTTGCCCGCAAAGATTGCAGGTGTTAAAGAAATCGTCATGGTGACACCGCCTCAAAAGGATGGTATTAACCCTGCCGTACTAGGTGCAGCAAAATTAGCGGGTGTCGATGCGGTGTATCAAGTGGGCGGTGCCCAAGGGGTAGCGGCGTTGGCTTACGGCACGGAAACGATCCCAAAGGTCGATAAAATCGTAGGCCCTGGCAATATTTACGTAGCCACAGCGAAGCGCCAAGTATTCGGTCAAGTCGATATCGACATGATTGCGGGCCCAAGTGAAATCGGTGTTATCGCTGATGACAGCGCTAATCCAGTTCACTTGGCGGCAGACCTGTTATCTCAAGCGGAGCATGATCCTCGAGCCCGCGCTATTATGGTCACTACTAGTGAAAGCTTAGCAAATGCCGTATCTGATGAGGTAGAACGACAATTAACATTGTTGCCTCGTGAAAGTATCGCTCGTCCAGCCATTGAAAACAACAGTTATATTGCTGTTATGGACAGCATTGAAGACATGTTCACGGTGATGAACGAAGTGGCACCAGAGCATTTGGAAATTCAATTGCCGGACCCAATGAACTACATGAGCCTCGTTCAAAATGCGGGCTCTGTATTCCTTGGTGCTTATGCATCTGAACCGCTGGGCGATTACTTGGGTGGTACGAACCACGTATTGCCTACTAGCGGTACAGCTAGATTTTCGTCTCCGCTTGGCGTATACGATTTCGTGAAACGCACGTCTTTCACACAATTTACAAAAGAACGTTTGGAAGAAGTGGCAAAACATATTACTACTTTGGCTCGTACGGAAGGGCTCGAAGCGCATGCTCGCGCCATCGAAGTACGCTTTGAAAAATAGTCATAAAAAATATTAGACAAAATATTAGACCAAATATTAGAAAATAGATTTGGTCTATATTGGGCATCTATATGTATATGTAAATTTAAAATATAGATTAGAAATATAGATTAGATATATAGTTTTGGAGTATAGAGGTCGTTATGATACGCACAGGCACGGTGCAACGCACCACTCAAGAAACAGATATTACAGTAAAAATTACCCTTGATGGGACACAAACGAGCTCCATCTCGACCGGAATTGGCTTTTTTGACCATATGCTGACGCTATTGGCGAAGCACGGCCGTTTTGGCCTTGTGGTAGAGGCAAAGGGCGATACATATGTCGATGCTCATCATACGGTTGAGGACGTTGGCCTTGCCTTAGGTCAGGCCTTGGTGAAAGCCCTTGGCGATAAGGCAGGTATCGAGCGTTACGGCGATGCGTGGGTGCCTATGGATGAAGCATTGACGCAAGTTGTCATCGATTTGAGCGGTCGTCCGTACCTCGCTTTCCAAGGGGAATGGAGTACGCCGGTTTTAGGTGGCAACTTTGAAACAGAGCTGGTGGAGGATTTCTTCCAAGCACTAGCGATGAGTGCTGCTATGAACTTACATGTGCGCAATTTATATGGTCGCAATACACATCACATTATTGAAAGCATGTTTAAGGCAACGGGCCGTGCATTGCGCAAAGCAGTTACTATTAATCCGGATATCCAAGGGGTTAACTCCACAAAGGGCGTTATTTAATAAAGGAGAATTTATGATTTTTCCAGCTATAGATTTACAAGATGGTCGCAGCGTTCGCCTCTATAAAGGCGATTTCGCACAGGAAACGGTCATCAATCCTGATCCAGTAGATCAAGCGAAACAATATGAGGCAGCTAAAGTGGGAGCCTTGCACCTCGTCGATTTAGATGGTGCCAAGGCGGGCAAGCCTGTAAATGTAGACATTGTAAAAGCAGTGCGTGCAGCTTTCACAGGCATCCTTGAAATTGGAGGTGGCATCCGAGATAAAGAGGCCGTTGACCTCTATTTAGGCATGGGCGTAGATCGTGTTATCTTAGGATCTGTAGCACTTAAAAATCCGGAACTTACAAAGCAGGTTATCGCTGAATACGGTGCGGAGCGTATCGTTATTGGTGTAGATGGAAAAAATGGCAAGGTTGCCGCTGAAGGTTGGCTCGACCAATCCGACGTGCCGATGACCGATTTAATCGGTGCCATGGTTGAAGGTGGGGCAAAGTATTTCATCGTTACCGATGTAGACCGAGACGGTACGATGCAGGGCGCCAATGAAGAGTTACTTGGAAATTTGCAAAACGAATTTCCTACAGCTCGCATTGTTGCTTCTGGGGGTGTTCGTAATCTAGGGGATGTTAAATCCCTTGAACAAAAAGGTGTTATGGATAGCATTGTGGGTAAGGCTCTGTACGAGGGCACGATTACACTAGAGGAAATCGCCGAGTACAATCAGCAGAAATAATAGAAATGATCGTGATGTTCTTAAATTAATTATTGACCGCAACCAATGGAATATATTGAGTGACACTCGATGGAAAGGAGCTTTATGTTAGCGAAACGGATTATTCCTTGCCTAGATGTAGATGATGGGCGCGTAAAAAAAGGGGTTAACTTTGTTAATCTCGTAGATGTAGGCAGTCCCGTAGATATTGCGGCTTCCTATGAGCAGCAACAGGCAGATGAGCTGGTATTCTTAGATATTACGGCCACCGTTGATGCGCGGACCACTATGCGCGATGTGGTACAGGAAATCTCCACACAAGTATTTATGCCACTCACCGTGGGTGGTGGTATCAAGAGTGTTGATGATATGACGGCTTTGCTGAAAGCTGGTGCGGACAAGGTATCTTTGAACTCTGCGGCTCTTGCTAATCCTGAGCTCATCACAGAAGGGGCTCAAAAGTTTGGCAATCAATGTATGGTGGTAGCCATTGATGTGAAAACAGATGAAGAAACGGGCGAATGGTATGCCTATACTCACGGCGGTCGCAAGCGTACAGAATGGAAAGCGCTAGATTGGGCAAAAGAGGCCGTAGCTCGTGGAGCAGGGGAATTGCTAGTAACGAGCATGGACAAAGATGGTACAAAATCTGGCTTTGATATCGAGTTATATAAGGCTATTGAGTCTGTTGTTAATGTACCTATCATCGCATCTGGTGGTGCGGGTAAGGTTGAGGATTTTGTAAATCTCTTTAAGCAAACCGGTGTTACCGGTGCTTTGGCAGCATCTATATTCCACTTTGGAGAAGTTAAAATTCCTGAACTCAAACAAGAACTACGAGCTCACGGAATTACAGTGCGCTAAAACAAATCTAAACAATTACTATCTCTCGTAAATTCTTTGCTAGTCTATATGTTCAGAGTTAGTTAAATAGTTTGTTTATAGATAAACAGAAAATAGAAATAGAAATAAAAATAGAAATAGTAATAGTAATAGTAATAGCAATAGTAATAGATAGAGATAGAGATAGAAACGTATAAAGATGTAGATACATATATAGATATAGAATAAAATGCATACATAAATACAGATGTAGAGATAGATACACAAACTGACATAGGATAAGGGATTAGTGATTACTTTTAATAAAGGATAGAATATGAAACCAGATTTTGAAAAAGGAAATGGCTTGTTGCCGACAGTTGTGCAAGATGCGGAGACTAAGGACGTTCTCATGGTGGCGTGGATGAACGAAGAAAGCTTTCACAAAACATTAGAAACAAAGGAAACGTGGTTTTGGTCTCGATCTCGTCAAGAACTATGGCATAAGGGTGGCACCAGCGGCAATGTGCAGCATGTGGTGAGCATGGCCCTAGATTGTGATGGCGACACCTTGCTCATTCAAGTTAAGCCTGAAGGTCCTGCCTGTCATACCGGGCGTACAAGCTGTTTCTTTAATGAAGTAGAACGGAGTTAAGCATGGCACAGCAAACACTGAACGAATTATACGAAATTATTAAAAACCGTAAGGCACAGCCAAAGGAAGGTTCTTATACGAATTATTTATTTGACAAAGGACTCGATAAAATCCTGAAAAAAGTTGGGGAAGAGGCAACGGAAGTCGTTATCGCCGCAAAAAATGATGATCCACAGGAGCTGATTTACGAAACAGCAGATGTGTTATATCACTTGCTCGTGTTATTAGCGGAGAAAAATATTCCTTACGAAGCCATTGAAGCTGAGCTGGCGAGCCGCGAAGGGGTTGTTAGCAAGACTACAGATCGCCCAGAAATTACAAATTTATAATGTACATCGCGTTATGAGTTCCTACGATTACCCATGCATTTATATGAGTTAAGACGAGTTTATAAACACAAAATGAGGTAAAATGCGTTTATATACATTAAGAAAATAGTTAGAAAGGATAGCCTATGAAAGAGATAATTCGCACATTGAAACCCTATATACCTGAGGAGCCGGCTGAAGCGGTGAAAGAGCGCCTTGGTATCGACAGATTGGTGCGCTTGTCGGCGAATGAAAATCCATACGGCACATCGCAATTGGTACGGGAGGCTATTCTTAGCTATGTAACACATAATGATGCCAACTACTATCCTGATGGTAATGCTACCGATTTGCGCATGAAATTAGCGAATTACTGGCAGGTGCAACCTGAGCAACTCGTCATCGGCGTAGGTCTCGATGAGGTGATCGCAATGGTCAATAAAACATTGATTACTGCTGGTGACTCCATCGTAGTAAGCGTGCCAGCCTTTTCGGAATATGCCTTGAATGGCCTCGTGGAAGGTGCTGAGATTCGCGAGGTGCCAGCTGATTTTGAAACGGGACAGTATGATTTTTCTGCTCTCGTGAAAGCTGTAGATGAAACGACACGCCTCGTGTGGATCTGTAATCCTAATAACCCAACGGGCACCTATGAGTCTGTTGAAGATATCCGCAAATTTGTAGCAGCTGTACCAAAGGAAACCTTGGTTATCATAGACGAGGCGTATATCGATTTTGTCACTTCCGTAGCTGTTCCTACGGCACGCGCGCTCTTGGATGAGTTCCCTAATGTAGCTATCATGCGTACCTTCTCGAAGGCCTATGGCCTTGCTAACTACCGTGTAGGCTACATGATGACACCTTTAGAATTGGCCAATTATATGCAAACCATTCGCTTGCCGTACAATCTGAATACCTTATCTCAAGTGGCTGCAGAAGCCGCTTTCGGTGATCAAGAATTTGTGGCGAGAACGGTCTCTCAAAATGCAGAAGAGCGAACAAAATGGGAAAGCCTCTTTGATGAGTTAGGCATTCACTACTATAAGAGCGAAGCAAATTTTATCTTCTTTGCATCGCCTGATGCGGAAGGTCTTGCAGATGCTTGGCTCAAATCAGGTTACCAAGTGCGCCGAGGTCAACGAGAAGGATGGTTACGCCTTACAATTCCAATGCCTCAAGATGGGGATATTATGCGCAAGATATTAAGAGATTTCATGAATTAATTTGTACAGAATAAAGTATAATTTGTAATATGTTTTATTTTATCTTATCGTGTTTTACCCTATAGACTGGAGTTTATTATGATTGCCATTATAGATTATGATGCAGGGAATACCTTCAATGTCGAGAAAGCCTTAGCTTACATTGGCCTTGAGGTAGTGCTAACGGCAGATCCTGAGACCATACTAAATGCTGATGGCGTTCTCTTGCCAGGTGTAGGCGCATATGCGCCGGCGATGGCAGTTCTAAAAGAGCATGGTTTAGTTGATGTCATCCATGAGGTAGTAAAGCGTGAAATTCCTTTATTAGGTATTTGTTTAGGAATGCAACTTTTATTTGAAGAGTCTGAAGAATACGGCCCAACTCCCGGTTTAGGCCTTATTCCCGGTATGGTGAAAGAAATTCCTAGCAACCTTGGTCTTAGCGTGCCTCATATGGGTTGGAATAAAAATGTAGTACACCAGCCTCATAGTATTTTTAATAATGTAGATGATCAATATACATATTTCGTTCATTCCTATTATGTGGATACAGATCCTGAATATATCATATCTACTGCAAATTATGGTATCGATGTACCTGGCATTGTAAAACGTGGTAGAGTGTATGGAATGCAATTTCATCCTGAAAAAAGTGGTGTCGTAGGTCTAAATTTGTTGCGTACATTTGGCAATATTACAGAAGCTTATGGAGCGACAAAGGAATAAGAGAACTATAAAAGATATCAAAAAAGTACTTTATAAAACTGGTATTGTGGTAAGGCAATAGATAACTTTTATCAAAATAAAATAGTAAAGGCATTCTCTGATAGGTAGAGAATGCCTTTTGTTATGCTTTATAGTTATACTTAACTTTCAAAATGAGAAATTAATAATTGACACCTTGTTGATTAGTTATACAATAATGTTGTAAGTACTAACATTTTAGGAAGCCATTGTGGCATGGATACGATACATAAGTTTTATCAGTAATATTCATATACTCCATGTCACGTGATTATTGGAGGTGTTTATATGGTTATGAATGGTATTTACTTAGTTATTGCCTCCGCGTGTATTCTAATTTTAGCGTACCGCTTTTATGGGGCTTTCATAGCGGCTAAGGTATTGACCTTGGATCAATATCGCCCAACGCCAGCTATGGTTCACAATGATGGTCACGATTACGTGCCAACCAACAAATGGGTAACCTTTGGTCATCACTTTGCAGCAATTGCTGGTGCAGGCCCACTTGTAGGTCCTGTTATTGCAGCCCAGTTCGGCTATTTACCTGGTGCCTTATGGATTCTCATTGGCTCCGTATTAGCCGGTGCTGTACATGACATGGTTATCTTGTTCGCTTCCGTTCGCTATGATGGTAAGTCTATTGCGGATATTGCTCGCGAAGAAATCAGTAAACTAGCTGGTTTCGGTGCTATGCTTGCTACCTTATTCCTATTGATCATTACCCTTGCTGGTATGGCCGTAGTAGTAGCTAACGCATTGCATAACTCTCCTTGGGGATTCTTCTCCGTATTTGCTACCATTCCAATCGCTATTTTTATTGGTATTTATTTGAAATGGTTGCGTCCTGGTAAAATCCAAGAGGCGACTATTATTGGGGTAGCCTTAATCTTCGCAGCTATCATCTACGGTCCAAATGTAGCGGCTAGCGAATATGCATCTTGGTTCACATACGACTTGCAAACCATTGAAATTATGCTTGCTGTGTATGGTTTCTTTGCAGCTGCATTGCCAGTATGGTTGTTACTTGCTCCTCGTGACTATTTGTCCACATACCTTAAAATCGGTACAATCGGTGCATTGGCTCTTGGTATTATTATCGTAATGCCTGAAATTCAAATGCCAGCTGTAACTCCTTACATCTGGGGCGGCGGTCCTGTATTGAAAGGTTCCGTATTCCCTTACATCTTCATTACTATCGCATGTGGTGCGTTATCTGGCTTCCATACTGTTATTGCTACAGGTACAACACCTAAAATGCTTACTAATGAACGAGAAATTTTACCTATCGGTTATGGTGCGATGTTAACAGAAGGCTTCATCGCTATGATGGCGTTGATTGCAGCGACTGCATTGCATCCAGACGATTACTTTGCAATTAACTCCACAGTTGAATCCTTCAAAGCGTTAGGCCTTCAAGTGCATGAATTGCCAGCATTGTCTGCAATGGTTGGGGAAGACTTGATGCACCGTCCTGGTGGCGCCGTATCCTTAGCAGTAGGTATGGCTCATATCTTTTCCAGATTGCCTAACATGGATCACTTAATGGGGTACTGGTATCACTTCTGTATCATGTTCGAAGCCTTGTTCATCATGACTTTGATCGATGCTGGTACTCGTGTAGGTCGTTACTTACTTCAAGAATTATTAGGTCATTTCCATCCTAAATTCAACGACCAACATTGGACTCCTGGCGTATATGGTTGTGCAGCTTTGATTTGTATCTTATGGGGATACTTAGTTCTACAAGGTAACATCGGTATTATCTGGCCACTATTCGGCGTATCTAACCAATTATTAGGTACTATGACATTGGCTGTAGGTACTACTGTTATCATGCGACTTGGCCGCAAACGCTATGCATGGGTTACAGGTATTCCATGTATCCTAATGGCTATCGTTGCTATTGCAGCAGATTTTGAAAATGTATTTAACAGCTATATCCCAGCTGGTAAATGGATCCTAGTAGCATTTAGTGCGGCTATGTTCCTCATGATTCTTATCGTATTAGTTGAAGCGGTTCGCAGCTGGATTCGCTTGTCCAATATTCCTCAAGATTATCGGACACAAGAAGAAGTTGAAGCTGAAAGCCTTGTAAAATACGGTAAAGAAGTAAAAGCATAATAAGTGCACTTACATTTGTGAGTGCACTTTTAATCTATAAATTTTCTGCTTTTTTTATAAAATAGTTAGGTAATGGCGCCTTGCATGCAGAGTTTTCTGTGAGCAAGGCGCTTTTTGTATGGAAAAGAGTTTCTTATGGTCAATATGATTGATACAGTTAACACCGCATGGGTATTGTTATTTGAACATGTTATAATAGGGCTATGAAACATTATATACGTTCTTATTGGACAAAATATAAACAATTGTATAAGAAAGGCCTAAAGGGCATTGCTGCCTTTCTTGCCATTGGAGCGATTATAGTCTTTGTACTAGCAACCATTGCTAGTCGTGGAATGGGCGTTATTTTTAATGAGGTTATGACTCGACAAACGATGATGCGCGGTACGGTTACTGTTGAAAGTTTATCTGCTACACCGTGGGGAACTTTGACTTTTACCGGGCTAGTTTGGAAGGACCCAGAAGGGCATGAGTTGCTCAATGCACCGAGTGGGAAGGTCCGCGTTAATATGTGGGATGTGGTGACACGTAATTTTAAGTCCTCTGCTATCGAGGGCATTGAATTAGATGATGCGGTTGTAGTCGTTGATTTAGACGATAATCGGTTAGATTTCGCGCCCATATCTCCAGATGTACATAAACCAATTAACGAGATAGAACCCCGTCCGAAAGCACCTAGAAAGACCACACAAGAACGGCAAGAGGAACTAGGTAAGAAAGTACGTAACTTTAATTGGGCGGGCCAACATTTAGATTTGAAGATTAGGCTTAGAAACAGTCAGTTAGAGGTCTTTAACAGAAATCGTCATTATGTGATAAAGGATGTAAACGCTAGAATTGACCTTGATAGTAAGAGGGCCATTCGCATCGATATGGAAACGGGCAAATTTGGGGGCACCGCCATAGGGGATGGTTTCGTTTTGAAAGGTCGCGTAGACTTAAAAGATGTTTTAAAACACCGCATGCCTCAGCTAGATCTACAGTTTGATATAAAAGGGGTGGATCCGTCATCTCTTGGGTTTGGCGAGAATATTCATGATGCCATGACCTTACTTACAAAGGTAACAGGTGATTTTAACCGTCCCTTTGCTAAAGGTCGTGTAACGATGCCGATTTTGCGCATCCCTGCACTTACCTTTGAGAATGTAGTAGGAGATGTGACGTATCAAGATGGTATTCTGAATTTTGAAAACGTTAGTGCTAATGTATACAGCGGTAAATTGGAGGCTAAAGGTGTATATAATTTGGACACTCGAGCCTATACGATTACTGGTGTAGCAAAAGATCTAGACAGTAGTGTGGCCCTTAAAGCGCCTGAGTTCCTTGTGCCCGTATCGGCAAATTTGAACTTTAAAAGTGAAGGCCAACCTCGAGACATGGAGGTATGGGGAAACTTCTGGTCTGGTGAAGGGCACTATATGCTGATTCCGATTCAAAGCATTACGGGAAACTTTCACAATAAAGGGCGACATTTATCCTTTAGCGATGTGAAAGTAAATACGAAAATCACTACTATCACTACGGATGCTCTACGTATCGATGATGGACAGCTCACGATGGGGCCGCTTAATATGACGTCCCACGGGGGCAGTAATTTTATTGTGTATGATGAGTCATTTGACGAAATTGATGAAAATATGACTCGCATTAAAGATGGTATGAAACAAGCTAAAGAAAATAGTAAAAGTGCTTCTGAATCGGCAAAGGACATTGATAAGTCTGGCTTCACATCGCCGGACATGAAAGAATCGATAAAAGACCTGAAGCGGAGTATAGACTCGGCAAAAGATAGCTTAGATAATGTGTCAAAAGGCATCAAGCAATGAAAGATATTTAGTAATAAAATACATTGAGAAGTAAAAAGCAACAAGAAATAATAACGTATCAAAAATAATAAAAAGAAGGCAATTCATCAGCGTGATGAGGTGCCTTCTTTACGTTATAAGGTGCCAAATTGTATGTAGCTATACGAAAGATTTTATTATCTGTTTAATCCGTTAGAGCGTATGTATTCGGTATTCTCTGTGTCTTTGGTATCTGTTTTTGTATTAGTTTGTTTTACCGTAATAAGAGGTTTCTTTTCTTTGGTTTCTTCTTCTTCGTATGGAATTACTTTATCTCCTTGATCCGGTAAAAATGTTTCGATACCGTTTCGTTTGCCTTTTTGCGTGTTAGCGTCAGCAGCCAATTGACTTTGTTGTGGAACGATATAAATTTCGTCTTTATTGATGGTTACATCATTTAACAAGAGTTTGAATGCGTTCGGACTTACATACAGAATTCCATCTACCATACGTGCTGCAGGCAGTAAAGATTCGGATGTATCGAGGTTGATGATTTGTAATTTACCTTTGCGCACGACTTGTTTAGAGTCCGGTTGTACCGCTAATGTAGCAATGTTCATGTCGATCAATGCTGTTTTAGTAGGTGCATCCCAAGATACTTTGTAACCTAATGCTTCTGATACTTGACGTAATGCTACGAGTGGTTGACCGTCAACATAGATAACATTTGGCTTTTTATCGATTGGCTCCAATAATAGGCCATCTACATTGATGTAATGCTGTGTCGTTACTGATGCAGGCCTTTTTAAACTCTGCGTCGGTGCAGGTGCATCCATACCGACTGCTGCCTGTGCAGGCTGTACCACTCCGCTTGTGAAAGCAAGCGCTCCTAAGGCTATACCGGATAAAATAAGTTGTTTTAATTTCATAAGGGACCTCCATAAGGTGTTATATTTCTCTGAATGTATTAACGTTACCAAATGTATATGAATATATTATTATAAACTTAGATTTTATACAATTCATATAAGAGTATATCTAGTACAAACTTTATATCTCAATCTACGATTAATAGTGTTAATATAATAGTAGATATTGATTTCTCTCATGGTTGGTGGAAAATATCTACTGCCACATAAACATATATGGATTATTGATGAATGCGTCCTTAAAGAGTCGGTTTTAGATGTTTTTTTAACAACTCCCTGTTTAGAGGGGTATACAATAAGCGATATTTTTGCTAAAGAGTTATATGATGAAAAATCTTTGTTCATTTTTTAATCTTTTAGGAAAAGCAGATCCTTTAGCGGGGGGAATAAAGCTTTATTCTGCTGATTCTCAAAAGAAACAAAGTAAGGAAGATAGATGTTAGAATTAAATATAATTTGAAAAAGGATAGAGACAAATTATGTTTAAGGATTTAATTTTAATAATATGTAGTATGTTTTTTTGTTTATAAGTTAATTACTCATAAAGGCAAGCTTAGTTTAGCTAGGATTGCTACATTCGGAGGTATTGCATTTGAAGGTGTAATAGTAGCGTTAATTCATGAATCTGTCTCGGAATTTGTATTACTTTTTCTGACAATAGTTTGTATGGGAGTTTCTTTGGTTGGAATGTACTTTATGCTTAAAAATGATGAGTTTGAAAATGATAAAGTAGAGATGTATCAGTCTAATTTGAAGGTGGGCGTATATGCTTGGTTATTTCTAATAGTCTTATAAATATATTTATATGTTTTGACTTATTATTAGATACTTTGAACCTACATATGTTAAAGTTAGAATTAAATATGATTTGAAAAAAGATACAGACAAATGATGTTTAAGAAAATGAAGATATGAAAAAGCACGAGAAGTGCTTGATAAGCGTTAGCATATTATTGAGGTGAAAATGTTTTTAAAAATATTTAATTTAATCTTTTGGGCTGTAATGATTTTATTCCTAGGAGGCATTACATTAATGCTTTTTAGAGATGCCGAGGTTACTAGTGACGAGTTTTGGATATACTTCTATGGTAGTGCTTATATTATCAGTGGAATACTTATGTTAGGATGGTATTTTATATATAAGCTTTTAAAAAAATGATTATATTTAAATTGATTTTAAGACTATGATCATTTAAACTCGATAGGACGTTAAAGTCTAATCTTCAGTGATAAGTATTACTGAATGATTTAGAACTATAGCGTCCTTTTATTATCTAGTCATTTGTCGTGTAAGAGAATGTTATAGTTGTGTCATTTGATATGTTAGTTGTAACTAACTATTCAACGTTACAGCAAAAAAATTTTTTAGTATTATATATGATATAATCTATTTGTATTGAATGATTACGCAGAATTTATATTTAATAGAAAGAGGTTTCTTATGGCATCCGGCAGATCTGAAAAAGAGTTACAAGGGGTAACGATGTTAGGTCACAAGACCGATTATCCTACTGATTATGCGCCACAGGTGTTAGAGGCGTTTGATAATAAACACCCTGACAATGACTATTTCGTTAAGTTTAATTGCCCTGAGTTCACAAGCTTGTGTCCTATGACAGGTCAACCAGACTTTGCGACCATTTATATTTCTTACGTACCAGATAAGAAAATGGTAGAGTCCAAGTCTTTGAAGTTATATCTATTTAGTTTCCGCAATCACGGGGACTTTCACGAGGACTGCATCAACATCATCATGAAAGATCTCGTGAAGTTGATGGATCCTAAATATATCGAGGTGTGGGGCAAGTTTACGCCGCGCGGTGGTTTGTCCATCGATCCATACGCAAACTATGGCAAGCCTGGTACAGAGTGGGAAAAGACTGCAAAAGAGCGCCTTCATTTCCACGACATGCAGCCTGAGCGCGTAGCATACCGTTAATATGGCATACGAATATTTAACAATGGTCACATCCTTTATTACTTGTTTTATGATTGGTGTGACCTTGTCTTTACAACCTGCATCGATAATCGTAGGGACTCACACTCATTTAAGAGAACAAAGTAAATGGACTCGCTGGAACGGATATATCATTTTTGTGTTGCTCCTATTTGTGCTAGATATGCTTGTAACAAATGGTATATATATTGCGTTTCACGATGTGTATGGT
>CAKQBP010000015.1 GCA_934216375.1 uncultured Veillonella sp. | reverse complement strand
TTTCCGCTTTTTCAGACAAAGGTCCTAGTTGCTCTTCAATGGTAGCCATTACGTCCCGTACACGCTCCATATTACGATCTGTACTGGCAATACGACGCAATGCATCTTCTTTATTGATCTTAAAGCGAGAAATACCTGCTACATCTTCAAAGATAAGGCGCCGTTCTTCAGGTTTAGAATTTAAAATAGCATCAATTCGGTTCTGCCCAATGATAGCCATGGAGTCTCTACCAAGACCGGTATCTGCTAGTAAAAGATGTATGTCCTTTAAACGACAAGATCGCTTATTAATGAGGAACTCACTTTCACCAGTGCGGTATATACGGCGTGTAATGGCTACCTCAGCCATATCTATATCTAATTGTTGGTCACTATTGTCAAACACAAGTGTAACCTCAGCAGCGCTCATAGGTTTGCGCTTTTCCGTACCAGAGAAAATAATATCCTCTGCTTTTTGACCACGTAAATTACGAACATTGGATTCCCCTAAAACCCATTTCATGGCATCCGTAATATTACTTTTACCGCTTCCGTTAGGACCAATAACGGCAGTCATTCCTGGTGAGAATTTTACAACCGTCTTATCTGCAAACGATTTAAAGCCCTTTAATTCCAACCGAAGTAATTGCATGACTGCCTCCTTTCTACTAACAACCCTAAATAATCATATCTTTTATTATAACACATATTGTAGGCCATCAATACAGCACCTAACGGTATTTCTCGTACTTTCTTCACACCATCGTATACTATATTGTGGATATAATTCAGCGAAATATAACACATTTCTATTGTTAAGCCCTCGCACCTTAGATGTTAAGCTTCTAGGATAAGAAATAATAATATTATGTTTTATTGCAATACTATTATTCCCAATATAATTTGTTTTATCATTATTAGTCTTATCTTTACATCCAGTATTATCAGCATTAACTCTACTAAATCCTAGATTTTCATAAATAGCGTATTCAGTTAAATTAAAACAATCGTTACTTAGTGAGTACTTATACTGTGATACATGCTCATCAATACAACGTTCAATTCGCTGCTTATACTGTTCATTCACAACTAGCTCCCCCATAGCTGGCTCATATGGACCTGCCACTAAGCTATTACCGGAATCTAATTCTTCTGTACTTTGTAAACCCGTGCGAATGACTTCAATGCCATGCTGTTCAAACCAATCTTTTAAAAATGCACAATACTGTATAGCTAGCTCAGTACTTAGTGGTTTATATTCTCCAGCTCTATACTGTTCGGCTAGCTCTGTATTTTCTATAACTAGTACGGGATAGATACGTACAAAATCAGGTCGTAATGCGGCTACTGCAATGGCCGTTTCTATTATGGTTTGCCAAGTCTCTCCTTTTAGTCCTGGTAAAAGTTGAACCCCAACGATCATATCACGCTGTTTTAATCGTGTAACAGCCTCTACTACCTCTTGTGCCGTGTGCCCCCTCTTAGCATCGAATAAAATACCATCATTCATAGACTGCACACCAAGTTCCACAGTTTTTACTCCATAAGACTGTAATAAAGTAATCGCTTCATCTCCTACAGCATCGGGCCTTGTAGAACAGCGTATGCCATCAATGAGGCCCTGTTGAAGCATTTCATAGGCAGGCATTAATAATTTATGTTGTAAATCTTTAATAATAGCCGTAAATGATCCACCATAAAAGGCAACCTCCCAAAACTTTTCATTCCACTTTGTTCCTACATAGTCTTTGATTGTTTGTTGTATATATTCTGGAGTTAGGTGACTAATACCAGATTGGCCTGTAATACGAGATTGATTACAAAATGTACACACATAGGGACAACCTACGTGAGGTATAAAAAAGGGAATCATACCAAATGGTTTCATAGACACCTCCTCTTCTTATGTAAAAATTATTACTCATCTACTATTATATAGATTATTACTCACATACTATTATACAGAAAAAAGCGCCATTCGGCGCTTTTCTATTTATCAGCCATCAACTTTTCTAAAGTCAATTGAGCCGCATGTTGTTCTGCAATTTTTTTACTTTTACCAGAGCCGGCCTCGTAAGTAACACCATTGATTTCAACCTCCATATGGAAGGTTTTAGCATGGTCGGGACCACTTTCACTGAGCAAATGATAGACAATATGTTTATCCCCATCTCTTTGCACATATTCTTGTAATAATGTCTTATAATCTTTGCCCCGCTTACCTTCTAAGGCTTGCATGATATAAGTAGTTAAATGTTTTAAAACGAAGATCATAGCCGTTTGATAATCTGTAGAAATATAAATAGCACCGATGAGAGACTCAAAGGTATCCGCTAATATAGAGTTTCGATCATTACCACCGGAAGCGCGTTCTCCATGACCGAGCAATAAATATTGTCCTAGTTTCAAAGACCGGCTCACAGATGCTAAAGAATCTTCACACACTGTAGCGGCCTTAATTTTCGTTAAATTACCTTCAGCCATATCTGGATATGTTTTAAATAGGTATTCACCAATAATAAGATCCAAAACAGCATCACCTAAAAACTCTAATCGCTGATTGTGATGAATATGCTTTGATTTATGTTCATTCGCATAAGAAGTATGTGTAAAAGCACAATCTATAATGGATATATCTGACACAGGTATGTCTAAACGAGCAACAAGCTCATGAAGAGATTCTTCACGAGCTTGTGTTATCTTACTCTTATGCGTTTCGATAGTAACCATTAAGCTTCATAACGGCGAATGCAAAGTGTACCGTTATGACCACCAAAACCGAAAGAGTTAGAAAGTGCACATTTTACTTGGAGTTCACGTGCGCCTTCACGAACATAGTCCAGATCCAAACCTTCATCAGGATTGTCACAGTTAATTGTAGGGTGAACTTTACCAGTTTCAATCGCCATTGCCATTACGATAGTTTCAATAGCACCAGCAGCCCCCAATAAGTGACCTGTCATGGATTTAGTAGAGTTAACAGCGATATTTTTAGCGTGATCGCCGAACAATTCTTTAATAGCCAATGTTTCATTTTGGTCATTAAGGCCAGTAGATGTACCATGAGCATTGATGTAGTTAACGTCTTTAGGATCAATACCTGCATCTTTAATTGCTAATTCCATACATTTACGAGCTTGAACACCACCTGGAGCTGGTGCAGTGATATGGTAAGCATCACCATTACTACCATAACCCACAACTTCAGCATAGATATGTGCACCGCGTGCTTTTGCGTGTTCTAATTCTTCAAGAACTACGATACCAGAACCTTCACCCATTACGAAACCATCACGGTCACGGTCAAATGGACGGGACGCTTTTGTTGGCTCGTCATTGCGTGTAGACATAGCCTTCATAGCCGCAAAACCAGCCACAGCAGCCGGAGATACTGCAGCTTCAGTACCACCAGCAAACATCACGTCAGCATCACCACGTTGGATGATACGGAATGCATCACCAATCGCATTTGTACCAGAAGTACAAGCAGTTACGTCGGTAATAACTGGACCTTTAAGACCAAGGCGAATAGATACGCGTGCAGATGTCATATTTGCAATCATCATAGGTACTGCAAATGGACTTACGCGGCCAGGACCTTTCTCGAATAATGTTTCATACACCTCATGGATAGAGTCAATGCCGCCTATACCTGTACCAACTACAGTACCACAGCGATCTAAATCTGCTTTATCTAAATCAAGATCAGCATCTTCACAAGCAAGAACAGCTGCACCGATAGCAAATTCTACAGAACGGTCCATACGACGAGCTTCTTTTTTGTCTACCCCATAGTTTGTAATATCAAAATCTTTTACTTCACCCGCAATGCGTGTTGCATAGTCAGATGCGTCAAAGCGTGTAATCGGCCCAATACCAGATTGACCTGCCAATAACGCATTGTAGAAGTTCTCTTTACCGATACCTACAGGAGTCACTGCCCCTAAGCCAGTAATTACTACACGTTTTTCCAATTATTCCACCTCTTATAGCTATACAGCCCTTTAAATTAATCAATCTCTGCTACTTGCTGTTTCAATTGTGCAAAGATATCTTTAACTGGCATAATCTTATCGACTTTTCTCATATTATTGCCAGAGAACACCAACCCCGTTTCCACATCACCTTGTTGTGCACGAGAAAGAGCACGGATAATGCAGAATTTATGGGAACAATGTTTTAAACAGTTATCACACACCGTTGGAGGCGCTACAGTACCATCTAAAACAGATTCAGCAAATTTGTTTTTTATTGCTTGACCAGGCAAACCAACAGGACTTTGAATCAATACTATATCCTCAGGGTTTGTAGCTCGTACATACATTTTTTTCAATTCATCAGATGCATTACATTCATCAGAAGCAGCAAAACGGCTACCCATTTGAACACCACTAGCGCCGATTTTTAACATTTCAACGATATCACGGCCATCTAGAACACCACCAGCAGCAATTACTGGAATATTTTTTACCGCTGCTACAACTTCGGGAACGATTTCTCGAGCTGAACGATCCGTTCCCAGGTGTCCACCAGCTTCACAGCCTTCTACGATTACAGCTGCAGCACCTAAACCTTCAGAAATGCGAGCTAATTTTGCGGACGAAACAATTGGTACAATAGGAGTACCAGACTCTTTGCCCATTGCGAACATATCTCTTGAAAAACCAGCACCTGCTACTACAAGATCAATGCCTTCTTCGATGGCAGTCTTTACTAGACCAGCAAATTGAGTTGCTGCTACCATCGCATTTATACCAATAATACCCGTAGGTGATAATTTTCTAGCTAATTGTATTTCGTATCGTAATTCATCGAAAGGCAAGCCCGATGCCGCAATAAGGCCGATACCACCTTCATTTGCAACGGCTGCTGCCAAGCGAGCTGTAGACAATCTAATCGCCATACCACCTTGAATAATAGGTACTTTGGCCACTAGATTCCCAATGCGAAGTTCAGGGAGCTTCACTATCAAATCCTCCTGTAAATAAAACCGGTTGGGAGGCCACTCGGCCTCCCGTTCGGTTGAATTGTTAGCTTTACAGCTTATTTAGCAGAATCAATATATTCTACTGTATCCTTAACGGTTTTAATTTTTTCTGCAACGTCGTCAGGGATTTCAACATTGAATTCTTCTTCAAATGCCATGATCAATTCAACGATATCTAAGGAGTCAGCGCCTAAGTCGTCGATGAATGTAGAATCAATGGTAACTTCAGCTTCATCAACGCCTAATTGTTCCACAACGATTGCTTTAACTTTATCGAAAGTGTTCATTAGTGGTTCACCTCCTTTCAAAGTGTATTTATATATAGTCTAATTTTACAACTACATTACCATGCCACCATCAACATTGATGACTTGACCCGTAATATAATTAGCAAAATCGCTAGCAAGGAATGTTACTACTGTTGCTACTTCTTCAGCATCAGCCATACGGCCCAATGGAATTTCAGTAACCATAGCTTCTTTAACTTTTTCTGGTAATACATCGGTCATATCTGTGTTGATAAAGCCTGGAGCAATAGCATTAACTGTAATACCACGGCTAGCCAATTCTTTAGCACAGGACTTAGTAAAACCAATTACGCCCGCTTTAGAAGCAGCGTAGTTAGTTTGACCAGCATTCCCCATAACACCTACAACAGATGTCATGTTGATAATATGACCAGAACGTTGTTTCATCATGATTTTAGATACTGCTTTAGTTACCAAGTATACACCTTTAAGGTTGATATCGATAACAGCATCAAAATCTTCGTCTTTCATTCGCATTAACAAACCGTCACGCGTAATCCCCGCATTATTCACGAGAATATCAATGTGACCAAATTCTTTATGAGCTTCTTCCACCATGGAAGCAACTTCATCAGCATTTGCTACATTAGCTTTAAATTTAATGGCTTTTCGGCCTAACGCTTGTACAGCTTCAACAGTTTCTTGTGCTGCACCTTCGCTACCGCTATAGTTTACAACAACATCAGCACCAGATTGTGCTAGATTGATAGCTACAGCGCGACCAATGCCACGGGATGCGCCAGTTACAATGGCTACTTTACCCTCTAAATGCATTTTATCGAACCCCCTTCAAAAATTCAAGCGTTTTCTCTAAGGATGCAATGTCTTCAACATTGGCTAATTCCATATCTTTGTTGATCTTTTTAGTAAAACCTGTAAGTACTTTCCCAGGCCCCACTTCAACAAAGTGAGTAACGCCAAAGTTTACCATTTCAGCTACACAATCTTCCCACAAGACAGGGTTAGCGGCTTGAGTGACTAAGGACTCTTTAATGTCATTTGCATTAGTCAAAATCTTGCCAGTAACATTTGCAACTACAGGAATTTGTGCATCACACACTTGGATCTTATCCAACTCTTCCTTTAACCGAAGAGCTGCGGGTTCCATCAAACGGCTGTGGAATGGAGCACTTACCGGAAGCATTACTGCGCGTTTTGCTCCTGCTTCTTTCATTTTTTCAGCTGCTGTTTCCACCGCTGCAGTTTCACCGGCAATAACGATTTGTCCAGGGCAATTGAAGTTAACTGCTTGTACAGAACCTACAGAAGCATTTACTTCTTCACAAATTTCTACAACTTGCTCACGAGGTAATGCCAAAATTGCTGCCATAGCGCCTTTACCCAATGGCACAGCTTCTTGCATATATTCACCGCGTTTATGAACTACATATACTGCGTCTTTAAAGTTCAATACACCGGCTGCTACCAGAGCACTATACTCACCAAGACTATGTCCGCCTACGATGTCAGGCGTAAAGCCTTGTTCTTTTAGAATTTCATAACAAGCTACGGATGCAGTCAAAATAGCTGGTTGTGTATTTGCTGTTTTAACGAGCTCTGTATCAGGACCTTCGAAGCATAATTTACTGATAGAATAACCAAGTGCCTCGTCAGCTTCTTCAAAACGTTGTTTCACAATAGGGTACGCATTATACAAATCTTGTAACATGCCTACTTTTTGAGAACCTTGACCAGGAAAAACAAATGCCGTTTTCATTAGGGGCCTCCTTATTTACTAAGACCTTGAAGATTCTTAATCACAGTTTCAGCTTCAGTCATAATATCTTTAATGATAGTTTCACATGGTTTAACATCTGTTAACATACCAGAAATTTGACCGATCATTACAGAACCTTCTTTTACATTACCCTCAATAGCAGCTAAACGAAGTGTACCAGCACCTAATGCTTCCAATTCCTCTTTAGATCCACCACTGAATTCAAGGGATTTATATTTATGAGCTAACGCATTATCTATAATACGTACAGGATGACCTGTTGTTAAACCAGTCATAACTGTAGCACGATCTTTTGCTTTCAATACAGCATTTTTATAATTTTCATGGGCAATACATTCTTCGGATAATACGAATCGTGTCCCCATTTGTACAGCTTTAGCACCTAATGCAAATGCCGCAGCCATACCACGACCATCTGCAATACCTCCGGCAGCAATAACTGGTACATCTACAGCATCAACTACTTGAGGAATTAATGCCATAGTTGTAATATCACCTACATGACCACCAGACTCTGTACCTTCAGCAATAATTGCATCAATACCGCCACGTAATAAGCGCTTTGCTAGTAATACTGATGCAACTACAGGAATAACTTTTGTGCCAATTTCTTTCAAAGCGGGAACATAAACACCAGGATTACCTGCACCCGTAGTGATAACAGGAACACGTTCTTCCACAACTACTTCCATAACCTCCTTTACAAATGGAGACATGAGCATGATATTACAGCCAAAAGGCTTACTAGTGCGCTCTTTTAATTTATGGATTTCATTACGGAAAATATCAGGAGGCATATGACCAGCACCAATAATCCCAAGTCCACCAGCTTCAGAAACGGCTGCCGCTAATTCTGCAGTACCGAGCCAAGCCATGCCACCTTGAAAGATTGGATACTCAATCTGCAATAAATCACAAATGTCAGTCTTAATCATCTTGATGTGTCCTCCTTAATACCATTTCAAGACCAGGCTTGCCCATGTTAGGCCTGCACCAAATCCTGCAAACGCAACATTATCACCGCGTTTGAAACGTCCCTCGCGATTAGCTTCATCAAGTGCAATCGCTACAGACGCGGCAGATGTATTACCATACTTATGTAAATTAACAAAAACTTTTTCCATCGGCAGATGTAAACGTTTGGCTGCCGAATCAATAATACGAATATTCGCTTGATGAGGAATGAAGTAATCTAATTCATTTAACTCCATATCAGCACGTTCTAAGGATTTTAAAACCGTACGTCCCATCGTTTTAACGGCAAATTTATATACTTCAGGGCCATCCATATGAATAAATGTTAAGCCCTCTTCTACGCGTTGATCATTTGCTACTACAGCAGTGCCACCTGCAGGAATGCAAAGCGCTGATCCTCCAGTGCCATCGGCGCCCATGTCAATACCTTTAATGCCATAGCCTTCAGGTACTTCAGATACTACTGCAGCCCCAGCACCATCACCAAAGAGGATACATGTACCACGATCATTCCAGTTTACTCGACGAGAAAGAATTTCCGCCCCCACAACGAGTACTTTTTTATAAATACCAGAGCTAATATAACTAGCGGCAGTAATCAATCCATATACAAACCCAGAGCATGCCGCTTGTAAATCATAGGCTGCAGCGTTTTTAGCTCCTAAGTTTGCTTGCAATACACAAGCTGCCGAAGGAATAATCATATCTGGTGTTAAGGTAGCAAAGATAATCATGTCGATATCCTCTGCAGAGACACTAGCCATTTGCATAGCTTTTTTTGCTGCCTCGGTCGCCATATAGGATGTATTCATACCTTCCGGTGCAATGCGTCGTTCTTCTATACCCGTACGCTCTCTAATCCATTGATCATTGGTATCAACCATTTTTTCAAGATCAAAGTTTGTTACTACATTGTCAGGAAGGAAGCTCCCAGTACCAATGATTCCTACAGGTTTATTCATCATAGTCATACTTTAAGGCTCCTTCAATATCCATCGTTTCTCTTATGTGTTGAATAATTTTACGCTCTACTAAATCACTAGCAATTTCAATAGCAGTTTTTATTTCTTTTGCTTTAGAACTGCCATGAGCAATCATAAATACCCCATTAACTCCTAAGAGCGGAGCACCACCATTTTCCGTGTGATCCAAACGTTTTGCCATCTTTTTCAAAGCTGGCTTTACAAGCATAGCTCCTATCTTGGCGAAAATACTTCCTGCCATGATGCTATCCTTTACTAATTGCGTAAGGCCTGTTACTAAACCTTCCGCAAATTTAAGTACCACATTGCCTACGAATCCATCACATACGACAACATCAACGGCACCTTTAGGAATATCGCGACCTTCAATATTTCCTTTAAAATTGATAGTCTTCATACCCTCCAAGATTGGATACGTCGCCAATACGACATCGTTCCCCTTTGTGGCCTCTTCACCAATATTTAACAATCCCACAGTAGGATTTTCTTTTCCTAATAAAAGCTTAGCGTATTCAGACCCCATTAAAGCTCCTTGTACAAGGTGTTTAGGTTTACAATTAGAATTTGCACCAGAGTCTAACATAACTGTTATACCACTTACCGTTGGCATTGGAGTTGCAATGACAGGGCGATCAATACCTTTAATGCGACCAAGCCCAAACAAAGCCGCTGCAACAGCAGCTCCCGTACTACCTGGAGCAATTACAGCATCACAACGATTATCCCGAACCAACGAAGTAGCGACCACAACAGATGCATCTTTTTTCTTGCGCAATGCTTGACCGGGATGTTCATCCATACCGATTACCTGGCTAGCATGATGTACAGAAATACGTGGATTCTTAGCTTCATTATTAGCTTCTAATATATCAAAAATTTGCTGCTCATCGCCGACGAGCACCACTTCAATGTGTTGATTTGCTCGTACGGCTTCAATGGATCCAAGTACAGTCTCCATTGGAGCAAAGTCGCCACCCATGGCGTCTATTGCAATTTTCATAATTTACACCCTATTCTCTACGGATTCCATAATAAATTTTGCGCGAAACACTTCTTTTATTTTATCTCTTATTATAACCCAAATAAAGAACTTATTACCTCGGCGACGAACAATTTCTGCTTTCGCTACCAAATTAGTACCAGATCCTACCGGGTTCTTATATTTTATATTTCCAACTTCCGCAGAGCAAACAGTCGTCCCCATAACCACTTTTGCAAGGGAATTTGCTTGAGCATATAAATACTGCGGTTCTACATATCCGAATTGATCTTCCATATCAGCCGTAGTACGCAACATAGATAATGCTTGGTGCCCCTCGGTGACATCAATCAATTCGCCAACCACTTCATATGATACATGTTCTGCCATTTCATGTGATTGACCTGTAGCCATAACACGAATGCGTTCACGCAATTCAGGAATACCCAATTCTAGTCGATCGAGACGAATTGTTGGCACACTTACACCAAAGTGTGTTGCCAATTCTTCATCAGTAAGAAATGGCGTAATATTCAGTTTTTCTTGTAACTGCTTCTGGCGCTCTTGCTTCTTTAACCGACTCATGGGACCACCTTTTATGACCTAGTATTAATATTACATCCTAAGTATATACAATAATTCCCTTATTGGCAAGACTTTTCATACATATAGTAAGAAATTTTCATAGCATATACAAAATATAGTTGTTTTTTTATATTTTAGTATTTTTATTTATAAAAAATAAAAATGTATCACCATCTTATAGAATAATCTTACTATAAAATAGTGACACACTTGCTATTGATAACGAAACATATAAAATTATGAGTGTATAATTTGAAAGTATATAAAAAAGACGCCTACTAGGTAGGCGTCTTTCTCCACTCACATATTAAGCATTAGCTACTACTTGTTCACCTTTATAGTGACCACATGTAGGGCAAACACGATGAGGCATCTTAGGTTCGTGGCATTGTGGACATGCTACATAACCAGGAGCTTCTAATTTCCAATTAGCACGACGACGATCGCGACGGCATTTAGACAATCTACGTTTAGGTACTGCCATTATCTGCACCTCCTTAGTACAATCATTAGGATAATCTATCATCTTTCTCATCAAGCAAAGCACGTAACTCTGCAAATCGAGGATCCACCACAAAGGATTCACAAGAACAAGGTGAAACATTTAAATTTGCTCCGCAATGAACGCACAATCCTTTGCAATCATCCTGACATAACACTTGAGAGGGCTCATTGATGATTAATGTATCCCTAATTAGTTCAGTTAAGTCAATTTCTTCTCCATCAAAAGAATTCACATCATCCGCAGCATCTCGACAATCACTAAAGATTTCCTCAAACAAATCTTTTCGATAATGTTCTGTTGTATTTAAACAACGGGAACAATCATAATTGCCTTTAGACTGAATCGAACCTTGAACGATGTAATTTTGACCATCAAACCAAAACTCACCACTAATGGTTATATCATGACGGCTCCAAGGAAAAGCAGTTACGTCACCAAGCTCAGAGGCTGATATCGTATAGCTATAAGGAAATTTCTTTCCTATATGTTCTTTTGCTTGCTCTACTTGCAGTTTCATAATCTTACCTCGACTCATAATATTATAAACATGACATGGTGCTTTGTCAAATAAAAAAGACTATCTCAAGTGGACTTAAGATAGCCTTTTGGTAAGTCAATTACATTTTTTCGAATTGGTCTTTACCAACACCGCAAATAGGGCAAACATAATCAGCTGGTTGATCTTCGAATTTTACGCCTTCAACAGCTTCGTCATAAACCCAACCACATACTACGCATACATATTTTTCCATGTGTATTTCCTCCTTCACTTGAAAATTATTGTTTAATGTTTATCTTTAATTAATTCAGATACTCTATCTGTAATGTAGTATATCAAAGACATCGAAACTTTTCAATACTCATTTTCTTATTTTCTCATTTTTTATAATATTTAATAATCATAGATACTATGCGGTTTTCTACTACTCAAGTCATTTGAAATATATTATCATTTAGTTTTTTTATCTTTAGACTACTGCTAAACAGTTTATTCTAATCTGATAATTAGAAATTAATTCTGAAAACATATTGTTTAAATAAATAACTATAATAACCTTATCTAAGGTGTACATAATTACTATATTATACTATTATATAGAGAAGAGATTATGTGACTACATATAATCTCCAAATAATATTACGCTTAATCTCTTTAGTATATAAGTATATACTGATGAATATTCTTGACTTTATTAATACTCTAATTTTATATAAGAAAATAAAATCATTCTTATATAAAATTCTCCTATAAAGGTATAATAAAGTTTCAGTAAATCTAATTGTTATCATAGGAGGCTTTATGAGAACAGCGTTAACACAACTTTTACAAATCGAATACCCTATCATCCAAGGTGCTATGGCTTGGGTATCTGAACACAAACTAGTTGCTGCCGTAGCTAATGCAGGTGCTACAGGTGTAATTGCTCTTGGTGGTCGTGATGCAGAATGGACGCGCAACGAAATTCGTGCCTGTAAAAACTTAACGGATAAGCCTTTCGGAGTCAACCTTATGTTAATGGCTCCCAATAAAGACGAACTAGTGGATATTATCATTGAAGAAAAGCCTGCATTTGTAACACTTGGAGCAGGCAATCCTGTACCATATATTAAACCATTGCAAGATGCAGGCATTAAAGTTATCCCTGTTGTTCCATCTCTAAAACTTGCTAAACGCATTGAAGAGGCTGGTGCTGATGCAATTATTATTGAGGGTATGGAAGCTGGTGGACATATTGGTAGCCAAACAACCATGTCCTTGATGGAAAATATTTTACCTGAGATTTCCATTCCTGTTGTTGTAGCAGGCGCTATCGTAGATGGTCGTGGTATTGCAGCAGCATTGTTGATGGGTGCTGAAGGTGTACAAATGGGTTCCCGTTTTTTGTTAGCTGAAGAATGCCAAGCCCACATAAATATGAAAGAAGCAATTATCAAAGCCACAGATACAGACTCTGTTGTAACGGGTCTGCTCTCCGGTCACGGTGGAGTACGTAGCTTAAAAAACGAATTCACTACGCGTTACTTAGCTGCCGAAACAGATGGTGTTACTACGCCTGAAGAACGCACCAAAATGTCCCAAGGCACTAACAAACGTGCTGCTATCGATGGTGATGTTGTAAATGGTGCCGTACAAGTTGGACAGGGTTTGAACCGACTTACTACTATTGAACCTGCTCATACTATAGTGCAAACAGTAATGAACGAAGCTATCATGTCTATTCGTAAAGCACAACGTCTTATTGAAATCGTATAATTAATAAATTAGGAGTTCCTTATGTTACCATTTCACGGAAAATACCCCAAATTAGATCCTAAAAGTTGTGTTATGCCTGGTGCAGAACTTGCAGGTGATGTTGAACTAAAAGAATATGCTTCCATTTGGCAAAACTGTGCACTTCGCGGTGATGTAAATAAAATCGTAGTAGGTCGCTATTCTAATGTACAGGATAACTCTGTATTACACGTTGATGACGACAGGGCTTGCATTCTTGGAGATTATGTAACAATTGGCCATGGTGCAATAGTACACGCTAGTACTATCGAAGATAATGTATTAGTTGGAATGGGCGCTATTGTATTGAGCGGTTGTCATATTGGCTCTGGTTCTATTATTGCTGCTGGTGCAGTCATAAAGGAGAACACTG
>CAKQBP010000014.1 GCA_934216375.1 uncultured Veillonella sp. | reverse complement strand
AAGCAGGGTGGGTGGCTTTGGAGGCTTTTGAGGGCTACCACGCTTAATAAAGTGTTTTGGATACAGAATAGACCTTTCAAGATATTTGTGGGAAAACTTAAATTTATAATTTTCATATGTATACATTATAAATGTCGCATATATATTGAAATCATCGCTTTAACACGATAAAATGGAAGTAGCTTAGTATATTGTTTTAAGTTTATGATTTCACAGAGGAGGTAAGTACTTATGAAACATGACTTTACGAGCCATGACCTTCATCTGCCGGAACTGACGTTACGTGGGATGCTACTTGGTGCATTGATTACTGTTATTTTTACAGCATCTAACGTATATCTCGGTTTGAAGGTAGGTTTGACGTTCTCGTCATCCATTCCGGCAGCTATTATTTCAATGGCAATTTTACGGTTCTTCAAGGATTCTAATGTTCTTGAAAATAACATGGTACAAACGCAGGCTTCTGCGGCTGGTACATTGTCCGCCATTATCTTTATTTTGCCAGGTTTACTCATGCTTGGGTATTGGAATGGCTTTCCATTCTGGCAAACATTCTTGCTCTGTGCCTGTGGTGGCTCTCTAGGTGTATTATTCACCATTCCATTGCGTCGTGCCATGGTAGTGAATAGCGATCTACCATATCCTGAAGGCCGTGCAGCAGCAGAAATTTTAAAGGTTGGCTCTCACAATGGTGAACAAGGCCCTCAATCTAGCTCCGGTATGACAGATATTGTGTCCGGTGGCTTTGTAGCTGGTCTTATTAGCCTTTGTGCAAATGGTTTCAAGGTGCTTGGCGATAGCATGAGCTTCTGGATCCCTGTAGGTAGCAAAGGGATTACTCAAATTCCTTTGGGCTTCTCTACAGCGTTGTTAGGTGCTGGTTATCTTATCGGTATCGCCTCTGGTATCGCTATCCTCGTCGGTGTACTCATCGCATGGGCTGGCTTCGTGCCTTACTTCACTAACATGTTTGCTCCAGATGGCGGTGCTACTGCTAAGTTTGCGATGGCTATTTGGAAATCTAAAGTTCGTTTCATCGGTGCTGGTGCTATTGGTATTGCTGCGATTTGGACTTTGATTACCTTAATCAAACCTATCATCGAAGGTATGAAAATTTCTGTTAAATCCATGAATAGCAGCTCCGCAGAACGTGAATTGCATCGTATGGATACAGATATGAGTACAAAATCCGTTTTAGGTGTATTCATACTTATTCTTATTGGCTTAGTATTTACATTCTGGGATTTCGTATCTGTTGTACCTATTAGTGCAGGTTTAATGTGGACACTCGTTGTAGTAGGTATCGTAGTAGCTTTATTGATTGGCTTCTTCGTAGCTGCAGCATGTGGCTATATGGCAGGCCTTATCGGTACATCTGCTTCTCCAATTTCTGGTATCGGTATTTTAGCGACTATTATTTCTTCCTTAGTTGTATACTTTATCGCAGCGGAAAATAATTTATTTGCTACACAAGAAGGTGTTCAGTTCGCTACCGCTATGGCTATCTTTATGACATCCGTAGTTATTGCGATTGCATCTATTTCTAATGATAATTTACAAGATTTGAAAACTGGCCAACTCGTTGGTGCTACACCTTGGCGTCAACAAATTGCCTTGTTACTTGGTTCTGTAGCCGGTGCCATTGCAATTGCTCCAGTTCTTAACTTGCTTTATCAAGCATACGGTTTCACAGGTGCGTTACCACGTGCTGAAATGGATCCAAACGCTGCATTATCTGCTCCTCAAGCGACTTTGATGACTACCATTGCACAAGGTATCTTCAACTCTAGCATGGATTGGGACTATATCTTAATCGGTGTTGGCGTTGGTGTTGTGGCGATTATCGTCAACTTGATTCTCAAGAGCACAACTGCAACCTTAACATTGCCTCCGTTGGCTGTTGGTATGGGTATTTATTTACCACCTACTTTAGAAGTACCGCTTATTATTGGTTCTTTCATCAGCTACTTCGTAGGTCGTTATCTTGTAGCTCGTGCTAAAATGCGTGCCGGTGAGCTTGCTGACTACGATGTAGAGCAATCCAACCGCCGTGGTGTTCTCTTTGCTTCTGGTCTGATCGTTGGTGAAAGCTTGATTGGTGTAATCATAGCTGTTATTATTGTATTGTCTGTTACAACTGGTGGTGGGGAAGCTCCACTTGAATTAGTAGGGCCTGAATTTGAAAGCACAGCACAATGGTTAGGATTACTTGCATTCATATTCGCTGGTCTCTATCTTGTTCGCCGTGTTGTTACACACAAGTTCAATAAAGAAGAAGCTCTTGCTATGAAAGCTGAGCAAGAACAATAAGAGGTTAAACAATGAAATTAAAACAGTCTGTACTCATCATTATGGCTGCTGCATTGCCAGTAGTCTCCTTCGCAGCAAGCGAAGTAATACCTGTAACGCAAGATACTGTAAATGTACAAGCAAATCAAACAAATGCGAAACGTGTAAATCGTAATGATTTAACATATCGTATTTCTAGTACTGCTACACCTGAGCAGAATCGTGCGTTGCGCTCTAAAGCGTCTAAAGCAGATCGTAATGCAGTGGAAGTGGTAGCTCCAAATGCGGACCGTTATATGGATCGTAAAGAGGTTGCTGTATCACCTGTGGAATCTACTACAGATCATTTGGATTTAGTATTCCCAGAGGTTAAATCTGTTAGCCCTGCGGTAGAAAAAGCAATCAATACGACCATCAAAAAGTATGTTTCTAAAATACAAAATGATGTAGAAAAGTTAAATGCTAAAGAATCTGATAAAACAAATGTAGTTATGTACTATGATGTTAAAACAGATAAAAACGGTATTTTCAGCGTATTGATTCACACATATACTATGCGTGATCATGATGCCAATGGTGTAAACTATGTAAAAGGCTTCACATTTAACACCACAACAGGTCGACAATTGTCCTTGTACGATCTTGGTGGTCTTAATAAAAAAGAACTGGTGAATGCAATTAATAATAATCAAGATGTGAAAGATAAATTAGGTGGCGATGTAAATATCGATAAAATGCCTACTGAATTCTACACAACAGATGATTATTCCGTTGTAATGATCTTGCAACAAGATGTGGATTCAATCCATAGCGCAGGTACGGTATATGTACCAGTTGGTATCTTGCGTGACCGCGAAAATGATGTAACAAAAAAATAATCGAACTGTGTAAATTCGATTATGTGTGTATAGTAACAGCTGTTTAATTGTGAAAAGAACCGCTCCTAAGGGGGCGGTTCTATTTTGTCTATGTTATTGTTTGTCGTTATAATAGTTTACGCGCGGTGGTAATGGGAATTGAATGTTTCCGTCTGACTTTGTAAGCGGTTCCGGTGGTAATTGTAAGAATACATTATCATGGAATTTCTTTTTAAATGCTTTCAACGTCGATTTTTGAATAGAATCAACGGTAATGAGAAGGGCACTCGTATCAGTATTTGGGGAGATGGAAAGGATCTTTCCTTGAGGTTCTTTTTGTTGGTAAAGGGCGATGGCATCGGATTGATACTCCTCTAGTTGGGCCTGATTTAATTTACCTTTTGATACGACTACAGTTCTATCTAGCTGTGGATCATGAGCCTCTGTAATCGCTTTGGAAACAAGGTCAGTTTTCTTTTGATCCGTTAAAGATGCATGTAATTGGCCTGCCTCCCAGAATAGAGCTCCGTCTTGACGGAATTTGGTGAAATCATTGCCATAGCCTAATGCTTTGTCGATGATATTAGCTGTTTTGTTTTCTACTTGTTGCTTGAACAATGTATTGTGGAAGGCAAGTGCTTGTTCTGTTTGTGTCATGCGGTACGCAATTTCCGCTGCTTCTGCACGAGTTACATATTTTTCAGGGTTAAACAATGTACCTGGAGCGTAGTTTGTGAACCCAAGATAGGCAAGCTCGCGAACGGCATCTTGTGCCCAAGGAGCTACAAATTTTTGGTCTCCATAGGCTATATTATCAAGAACTGTTGGGTCTTCAGTGGTATATCCTAAGTAATGGATGTAGTTATCCGCTACTACCGCAAACTCTTGGCGGGACATATATTTTTCTGGTTTATATGTGTCATCACCATAGCCGCTGATGATATTTTTGCGAGCTACAGATTCAATAGCAAGAGCAGACCAACGGTCAGATGTAATATCTTTAAATTTACTTGATAAGAAGGCGGCTGTACCATCATCCGTAATATTGTTGAAGAGCGCTGCTACTTCTTCACGTGTCATAGGTTGGTTAGGTCGGAATGTACCATCGGAATACCCCTTCATTAGGTTTGCTTTTGTTACAGTGCTAATCGAGTTAGCTGCCCAAAAATCACTAGGCACATCTGTAAAGATGTGGGCGCGGATTTTTTGAATATCTTGAGGTGTACCGATAGAGGTGTTTACAATTGCAGGTGATGCGGTATTAGTAGATTTAACGTTAGCAGCTTCTGTTTTAGTAGTCTCCATCTTCGTAGCATCTGTTTTAGCCATTGGTGCTTTAGTTGTTTCCATTTTAGTGGCTTCAACAGTGGTTGCAGGAGTATGAGTTGTAGTGGTTGTGTTTGCAGAAGCAAAACCAAGGCCTGTTGTAGTCAATAATGTGCCGAGTACGAGGGCACGTAATGCGTGAGGGGTATTCTTGTACATAAAAATCCTTCCTAATCATGGTAAAGGCTAGCGCTTGATAGCCGTAGAATATAAACTTTCACCAGCATAAAAAGTTATATCCGTCGCATCATAGTCAATTAGTTGGCATGCATAGTGATATACAACAAAGCAGCGTAGTACTGTCGAGTATACGCTGCCTTGGCTGGTTAAGTGTAACGCCGATTAGCGTTTTACTGTCATTTTTACTTTGGAACCGAATAATTTAGAGATTCCTTGTTGTGTTTCTTTAGATGCTGTAGATACAACTGCGTAAAGTTGGTTATTTTCTACATCAGGGAATGTAGCTAGAATTGTACCTGCTTTTTCATTTTTGTTGTAGTAGTTGCGGAAGTTTGTATCGATTGCATCGTATTCAGCTTGGCTGTATTGGGAGGATTCAACTACAACATAGTTATTTATAGTAGAATCACCACGGTTTGCAAGGTTAGCTTTTACTGTGGAAATATCGCTGTCTGTTTTTAAAGCTACGTGTAATTGATTGTCACGCCAGTACATTACGCCATAATTTTGGAATGCATCTTCTGTTTTATAAGTTTTATTTAATTCAGAAAATACTTTGTCTTCTAATGCAGCTTGTTGTTTTTGATCAAGTGCTTTTAATGTGCTGCGACGAACAGGGCGAACGGTGCGAGTAGGTTCAGCTTTTTCAGCTACTGCAGCATCTTTATTGCCTTTTACGTCTTTTTCAACTTTTTTTGCATCAGATTTTACAGCTTTATCAGCTTTAGCTACATCTTTTTTAGCGTCTTTACTTACTTTAGATGTATCTTTCTCTAATGCTGTATCAGCTTTTTTGGCATCTTCTTTTACAGCTGTTTCAGCTTTAGCTTCAGTAGTAGTGTGTTTTGGTGTTGCAAGGCCAGCACCATTAAGCATACGATTTAAGATTGTTGCAGCTTGTGCTCTTGTTACAGGTTGTTTAGGGTTAAAGTTTTCTGTTGCCCCAGATGCTACGATGCCTCGTTGTGCCATGTATTGGATATCTGCCAAGTAGGCAGAGGAGATACTAGCTTCGTCCTTGAATGTTACTTTTTCTGCTTTTACAGGTGTAGAAAGATTCAATTTTTTAGCTAGACTAGCAGCAGATGCAACGAATTGTTCGCGGTCCATAGTTTTGCTAGGTGTGAAAGCTGTTTTAGATGTGCCTTCCATTACGCCTGCAGCACTAACTAATTTGATAGCAGAGCTAGACCAACGATCTGCTTCCACGTCAGAGTAGGAGGTAGAGGATTCTTTTGTTGCAATCTCTGCTAATTCTTGTTCGTTTAAGTTGTGTTGTAGTACTTTGCCATAAATAGCAGCTGCTTGTTCACGAGTAATTTGTGCACTAGGTTTGAATGTATTATCAGCATAACCAGAAAGGTAACCAGCTTGTGTCATTGCTTGGATAGCATCGCGAGCCCAGTTATCTTTTGTGTCAGGGTATACACCAGTAGGTAAGTTTTCTTTAGTTTTTACAACTTTTTTACCTTCTACCTTTGCAGCATCTTCTTTTACATCATTTTTTACGGAAGTATCAATGCGTTTAACGTCATTTTTTACAGAAGTATCAACGCGTTTAGTATCGTTTTTTACGGATGTATCAGCGCGTTTAGCAGCGTTTTTAGCGGATGCATCAGCATGTTTTGCATCACGTTTTACAACTGTGCTACCGTGTTTAGCATCATTTTTGACGGAGGTATCAATACGTTTAGCATCGTTTTTAACAGATGTATCAACACGGTGTTCATCCGCTTTAGCAGATACCTCAGCTCTAGTAGCCACATTAGATACTTCAGATTTTATATGAGTCGCAGTTGTTTCAGCGTGAGCCATGCTGAATGTAGAACCAAGGGCCAATGTAATTGCTAAAGACAAAGATAATTTATTTAGTTTCATGAAAAGGGCTCCTTTCAAACTATACTTATATAAAATAAATTATAACACTTTTTAAATTTATACACTACTATAAGAAAATGTAATCTATAAGGATAAAACTTACATGAATTTGAAAATTTGAGTACCATTATATAAATATAGAATGAAATATAGATAAAAGTTGATTTTCTAGTAGTTAAAAATGCAAAATGATAAACATTCGCAAAATCTAGATTTTATAGGGCTTTTACAAGAAAAAATGATAAATGAAATAATAGATGTGATAAAATTCAATGTTTGTTATTACAAAAAGTCATAACGATATAAGAAATAAAAGGGTACATACGAATATAGCAATTCTTTGGACAATATCTACATGATTAATTTATAATTATAGCGATGAGCTTTTGAATATTTATTTGAAAGCATAAGTAATGTTCAGGGCAGAAATTTAGTCGAAAAATTCACTACTAAAAATTGCCATAACACATACATATCAAAATTTTTTATTAGGTTAAGTACTAGAAAAGACGAGGAAGATAATATGAAAATTCATCTTTTCCAACAGTGTTTGATTGACATGTTCTACCCTCATGTAGGTATGGCTGGTGTAGAAGTACTTGAAAGATTAGGTTGTGAGCTTGTAGTACCTAAGAAACAAGTATGCTGTGGACAAATGTTCACTAACTCCGGTTATAATGACGCGGCTATGGACGCAATTAAGAATACAATCGAATGCTTTGAGAACGCTGAATATGTAGTCAGCATGTCCGGTTCTTGCGCTTTTGCAATCCGCGATGAATATCATCATTTCTTAAAAGATCAACCAGAGTGGTTGGCGCGCGCAGAAAGATTGAGTGGTAAAATTTACGAATTCACTCAATTTATTACTGACGTATTAGGTGTTGAAGATGTAGGGGCTCGTTTTAACGAATCTGTTACATACCATACATCTTGCCACGTAACTCGTTTGATGGGCATTAAAGAGCCTCCTTTCAAACTCCTTAAAAACGTTAAAGATATCAACTTGATTGAATTACCACGTGCAGATCGTTGCTGTGGTTTCGGCGGTACTTTCTCAGTTAAAAACCCTGAAATCAGTGAAGTTATGACACGCGAAAAAGCATTGGAAATTGCTGGCACAGGTGCCAACGTTATCTCCGGTTCTGACCAAGCGTGCTTAATGAACATCGCTGGTATGCTTGATCGTCTTCATAAAGAAGGCGAAATTGATCGCCGTATCAAAGTTATGCATATTGCTGAAATCTTAAACTGCCGTTAAGGAGGAGACGACATGGCACTTATATATGACAATCGCCCCTATAAAACACGTATAAAAGAATGTTTGGCTGACGATTTCAAAGTTGCAGCTATTAAAAAAGCACAAGACGTGTTTTATGATAAACGTAATACAGTAGTTGCGGATGTTCCTGAATGGTTAGATTTCCGCGCTGAAGCGGCTAAAATTCGCGATCACGTACTTAACAACTTGGATTACTATGTAAGTCAATTTGCTGACAATGCTGAAAAAGCTGGTTCTAAAGTTCACTTTGCGTTCGATGACAAAGAAGCGACTCAAATTGCATTAGATATCCTTCGCCAACGCGAAGCAAAAATGATCGTTAAATCCAAAACTATCTTAACTGAAGAAATTGGTTTGAACGAAGTATTAGAAGAAGCTGGTATTGAAGTTAACGAAACTGACTTGGCTGAATTTATTTTGCAAACTGCAGTAAGTCCTCCATCTCACATCGTAGTACCAGGTCTTCATTTTGAACGTAACAAAATCCGTGAAATTTTTGCTGAAAAATTAGGTTATACAGGAACTGAAAACCCTACGGAAATGACTCACTTTGTACGTGGTTATGTACGTGAGCGCTTCTTAAAAGCTGATGTAGGTGTTAATGGTTGTAACTTTGCAGTTGCTGAATCTGGTACATGTACAATCGTTTCCAACGAAGGTAACGGTCGTATGGCTAGTTCTATTCCTAAGACTCAATTAATTTTCTTAGGTACAGAACGTATTGTTCCTGATTTCAAAGCTCTTGATGTTATGATGGAAATGTTGAACCGTTCTGCAGTAGGTTCTAAGATTTCTAACTACTTCTCCATGATGACTGGTCCTGCGCGTCCTGGTGAAGCTGATGGTCCTGAAGAAACTCATATCATCATTATTGATAACGGCCGTTCTGGCATCTTGGGTGGTACATTCCAAGAAATGCTACGTTGTATCCGTTGTGGTGCATGTATGAATATCTGTCCTGTATACCGTCACGTTTCCGGTCATGGATATGGTTCTGTATATCCAGGTCCGATGGGTGCTGTATTGACTCCATTATTCAAAGGTTACGATGTAGCCGGCGATCTTCCATATGCTTCTACATTATGCGGTGCATGTACAGAAAACTGTCCAGTAGCTATTCCATTGCATGAATTGTTGATGGAGCACCGTCATATCATGGCTGATATTGAAAAGACTCGTCCAAAAGCAGAAGAAGCTATCTTCACAGCAGCTGCTAAGATGTTCGGTAATGCAACATTATTTGATCTTGGCACAAAAGCTGGTGCTATCGGTATGAACTTAATTAGTAATAAAGAAGGTAACATGCCTGAATGGACTCAAGCTATTCCAGTTATGAACGGTTGGACTAAGTCTAAAGAGTTGGGTTCCTTGAAATTCAAGAAATTCCGTGATTTATATGCTGAACATGAAAAGAACAAGAAGAAGGAGAAAAAATAATGGATGTAGCTAAACGTAATCAATTTATTGCACGTTTATCTCGTGCATTAGGCCGTGATCAAGAAATGTGCCCTGCTTTTGTAGAAGGCTTTGATTATAGCCATGGTCCTCAAGAAACTATGTTCCAAGATTTGAGTCGGGATCAAATTTTGACAATGTTTAAGGAACAATGTCAACGTGTTGGTACAAAATTCGTTGAAACTACACCTGACAAACTAGGTGAAACAATTTTTGCAGCTATCGAAGACTGGGGAAACGGTAAAATTGTATTCCCAAGCTCTCCTGAAGTAGAAGAATATAAATTAAAAGAATTGTTCGAACAAGATGCAGCTAATAATGGTGGCACTCGTACATACTTCCAATGGGATCCAGCTAAAGGTCGTGAAGAATGTATTTCTAATACTGCTAATGCTGATATTGGTATTACATTCCCATACTGCGGTATTGCGGAGACTGCTACTGTAGTACAAGCTTCTGGTGAGGACTCTGGCCGTGCGATTAGCTTGTTGCCTACAACACATATTGCTGTGTTGTATACTGATACAATCAACCCTCGCATGACACAAACAATGGAACATTTGGCTGAACGGTATCACAACGATCCAGCTAAGTTCCCTACAAATATCTGCTTGATTTCTGGTCCGTCCCGTACGGCAGATATCGAATTGGTAACTGTAGATGGTGCTCATGGTCCTATCCAAGTAACTTATATCTTAGTTAACAGATAATATAATAGCTAGATTTACTAAAGGCGATTTTCTTCTGGAAAATCGCCTTTTTGGTGTATATATTACAGAATACATTAAATGTTACCAAAAATTAAATATTATACTTGTATTTTTTTCGATATATGCTATACTAAGTTCATAACCTATTATTGTGATATGAATTAAAGAGGTGTATTATGAATATTCCATTCTTTACAGATTACCTCATGTTAAGCAATCCACTAAGTATTGGTATTATCGCGGTGTTTGTGCTCGTGTTAATTGGTATTTATGTATTGCAACGCAAGGGCACATCCTTCGGTAATCTTGTTATTATTGGTACTATTGCTGGTGCCGTACTTGGTATAGCGGTCCAAATTATTGCAGGCTTCCCTGATGATCCATCCAAAGTGGTTTACATCAAGGAAAGTACAAAGTGGTTCTCTCTCGTAGGGGGCGGTTTCATCGACTTAATCCGCATGCTTGTTATTCCTATCGTTTTTATCTCTATTGTTCACGTTATTTTGCACATGGAGGCAGGTGCTAACCTTAAAAAGTTAGTAGTTGCTATGATTTCTACAAATCTCGGCATGGTAGCCGTTGCTGCTATAGTCGGCCTAATTTTGGGGAATGCCTTCGGTTTAGGTCAAGGTTTTGATATTGTTGAATCTGGTAAGAAGATTCGTGAAATCAAACCTATGGTTGACACATTCCGAGCACTAATTCCAAGCAATCCAATTCAAGCGGCTGCTGAAACAAATGTTATCGGCATTGTTGTATTTGCAATTATTTTGGGTAGCGTAGCTCGTCTGTTAAAACAAACAGGGACAAACTCTATGGAGGTGTTCACAAAACTATTTGATGAACTTCACCAATTGATTTCTTGGGTAGCTGATTTCATCATTGGTCTTATGCCATATGGTGTAGTTGCTTTGTTAGCTTCTACATTGGCAACACGCGGTGTACAAGCTATTCTTGATATGGGCTTGTTCGTAGTATTGCTTTACGTTGGTCTTTTGATTATGTTTGTTGTACAAGCAATCTTGATTACTAGCTTTGGCTACAATCCGATTACATACTTCAAGAAAGCGAAAGCACCACTCTTATTGGCGTTCACTTCTCGTTCTTCGATGGGGGTATTGCCATTAACTGTAGAGACTTTGACAAAACGTCTTGGTGTAAATGCTACAACTGCTAATACAGTAGCTTCCTTCGGTACTACTGCGGGCATGCAAGGTTGTGCGGGCGTGTTCCCAGCACTTGTGGTGGTGTACATCTCTAATGTAGCCAATATTCCATTCGATATGACTATGTATATCATGAGTGTTATCGTTATTGCTATTGGTTCTGTTGGTATCGCAGGCGTGCCAGGTACGGCTACAATGGCGGCATCTGTATCCCTTAGTGGTACAGGACTTGGAGCGTACTTCACCTCCATTAGCCCAATTTTAGCTATCGATCCATTGATTGACATGGGACGTACATGTTTGAACGTATCTGGGTCATTAACAAATGCTTTGGTAGTAGACAAAATTATGGGAACCATCGATAAGGATGCATACAATAATCCTAACGAAGGTCGAGTATAAAAACTAGCAACGCTTAATCATATAAATTATTATAAAAAGGGGCTGTAGCTGAATGTGGTAAAACCACATTTGGTTACAGCCTTTTTTGCCTTTTTAAAATTGATAATTATTACAGATTGTAAACTATATTATTAAGAATCGGTATTGAAATTGTGAGCTTAGCTACTAATATACTTATGCATATATGGTATACTAAGCGTTATAAAGTTACGAATTATGCTTAATAAATATAAGCCAAGAGGGTAATAGTATGATTACACAAGAGTTGAAAGATCGATTAATTGCAGATTATCCAAAGTTTGAGGATATGACACATAAGTTCTATAAGAAAGAACTATCTATTGCAGATTATAAAGGACAGTCTGGTGCCTATGGTAGTTACGCTGAGCGCGGTGCAAATACTGGTATGAGCCGTTGGCGTTTCAATGGTGGCCGCATGACGCGCGAGCACATGCAGTTTTTAGCGGACTCCATTCGTAAATATAACCTACAACACGTACATTTCACTACCGGCCAATGCTTACAAATGCACGGCCTCGATGGTGATACAATATTAAAGCTCTATAAGGAATGTTATGATCACGGTATTTACAACCGTGGTGCTGGTGGTGATAATCCCAATGTGGTGGCTAGTATTTTACGCGGCATTGATCCTCGTGAAACTCTAGATATTACGCCGTATGCAACAGCAATTAGCGAATTTCTTATGGAGCAAATGTTCTATATCAAGATTCCTCGCAAATTTAAAATGGGCATAGATAATGGTTTTGATAGTACCCCACATTCTACGTTCAAGGACCTAGGTTTTAATTTAACAAAACACAATACTTTTGATGTGTATGCTTGTGGCGGTATTGGTCCTAATCCTCGTATTGGTATTCCGGTGGCACATGATGTAGCGCCTGAGGATGTTTTGTACCATGTGAAAGCTATGCTTATGGTCTTTGCTAACCATGGTAACTTCAAAAACCGCGGTAAGGCTCGTACTCGTTACATGCCTGCTGAAATGGGTGGGGCGGAAGCTTTCATCAAGATCTATGAAGAAACCCTAGCTATGGTAAAAGAAGTAGAACACCTAAGTATTAATCCGGCTGATTACGCTTATGAAATTACAAAAACTGGTAAGCGTGATGATTCTGTGGAAAATTATCGTATTCACCGTCAAAAACAAGACGGGTTATACTATGTAGAATATCATCCGGCAGGTGGCGATGCGAACGTTGAACACTTGCTGGCGGCCCTTGACTATGCGGTGACACTTGATCAAGTAGAAGCACGTATTGCGCCAGACCAAGCATTGTTCTTCATCAATCTCACCGCTGATGAAGCACGCAAAATTGCGGAATTAACTGATGACAGTGCTAAAAATGATTTCCGCCGTTCCGTATCTTGCGTTGGTTCTACTATATGTCAGATTGGAATGCAAGACTCTAACGGTCTTTTGAAAGATATCTTCGCACACCTTGAAGAAAAGGGCGTAGATACAAGAAAACTACCTCGTTTACATATATCTGGTTGCCCACACTCCTGTGGTACACACCAAATCGGCGAAATTGGCTTCCATGGTGCTGTAAAATTAGTAGATAAGAAACCTATGGTAGCATTTATTCTTGTAGACGGTGGCTCAGAACACATGGGCTCTGAAAACTTCGGTAAAATGGCCGGCAATATTGTAGCTACAAAAATTCCAGAATTTTTGGAATCTTTAGCAAATATTCTAAACCAATCCCCAGAACCAGACTTTGGGACCTGGAGACTTACGCATAAAGGGGACTACATGAATCTTATAAAAGCATTTGAGTAAATATGTAAAAGCATTTGCGTAAATATGTTTGGGTTGCTTGTGATGGGGCCCACTTAGATTGCGACAACTTAATAAATAATAAAAAGAGTTCCCTCTTTGCTCCGTTCTTCGCAAAGTCGCTGCATAGGGAACTCTTTTTATTATTTGAGCGTCTGCTATTAACCAGTCCCATCACAAGCTACATCTGATATTTACTCAATATGCTTTTATATGATGGGGGAAGCTTTTAGAAAACTAGGTATTTCTTTGCTCCGTCCTTCGTAAAGTCGCTGCAGAGGTACCCAGTTTCATTTTTATAACACCTGATGTAAATTAGTCCCATAGCAAAGCGACTTACCCTACTAATATACAGAGCGGCCCCATGACAAGCTACATTCGATATTTACTCAATATGCTTTTATAATTAGAGGAGCGGAGAGGCGAGAGCGGCTAAGTAGTTTTGACTGAATTTGCATCAAGACTAGCCAGCAGATTAGCCTCTGGCTAGTCCTTCCCATACGGTGGGCATGGCGCCACTACTATACAGTTTATTATAATGTGTAAAA
>CAKQBP010000013.1 GCA_934216375.1 uncultured Veillonella sp. | reverse complement strand
TGCTGCGAATAAGTTAGCGTTTTTAAGATTTTTTGGATCGATGTTGAACATGATAATATTCCTTTCTACTAAATATATATACAAATTACTTACTATATTTGAAAAGAGGAGCCCATTATAGAGACCCCTCTATCAAATTCAGAATTCGTATTAGCTTACTTAGCGGTACGTTTTATGCCTAATGCCTTATTGGAACCATCACAGCTACAGCTACCACCGCAACCAGAAGATTTTTTAGAGCCAGAATTGGAGCCACCGCTACCACAGCCGCAGCCACCCTTACCAGACACTTGTTTATAAATTTTTGTACCAAGATAAGCCAATGCTAATATCACTATGAGTCCTATAATTAGGTTATCCATTATAATTCCTTCTTTCTCAATATCCACCAAATTTTCATAAATTGATATATGATAAATGAGTTAAAAGCAATATATTTGGATATTTCCCTTTTCTCATTATCATTTAATCACAAATAATGATAATTGGCAAGAATTATTTTAATTTTTTCTATAATTAAATCACATTATGTCAATACAATTTAGTTCTAGGTATCTAAGGAATGTAAACCATAGTGATTAGCTACGCTTTAATTAGAAGCCTAGTGCCAAACCGATATTGTAGAAAATAAAGCATGCAATCCATGCAAATGCATTTTCATAGAAGAACATGAACAACATCCATTTCCAAGAACCAGTTTCACGTCTAATAACTGCTAAAGCTGCGATACATGGAGGGTAAATCAAGATGAATAGCATTAATGTTAATGCAATCAATGGTGTAAAGTGTGGATCATTTTGTAAGTAATCAGTCAATGCTTGAGGATGATCTGTATCGCCACCTACTGCATAGATAGTACCCAATGTAGATACAACAACTTCTTTAGCCGCTAAACCAGCTACGAGAGATACACCCATTTTCCAGTCAAAGCCCAATGGTTCTAGCACTGGGTTGATAGCTTTACCAAAGGATGCTGCATAGGATTGTTCAAGTTTTTCAGAAGCTTGTTCTTTATCAAGTTTGTCATTTTCAGCATCTAAGTTAGCACTGTTTTTATACATTGCCCATGCTGCTGGGAACAAGTCTTTATTTTCATCTTTAATATCATTGAATAATTCAGGTGCTTCAGAATCATCTTCTACTTCGATTTCAGGAGCAGCTTCTTGAGCAGCTTCTGCTTGTGCAGTGGCATCTTGTACAGTAGATTTCATATTATCTACAATTTCATTTACTTGATCTTTTTGTTCATCTGTAGTGATACCAAAATGAGCCAAAGTTTCAGCATCTTTCATTTCATATGTTTGAGCTACTTGATCATGCAATGCATCATAATCTTTGGAGTATTCTACATCCATTGGATATGTTGTGATGAACCATACGAGGATGGAAGCAGCAAGGATAAAAGTACCTGCTTTTTTAAGGTACATAATACCACGTTCAAACATATGAGTTAATGTAGCTTTTAAAGTTGGTAAATGATATGGAGGCAATTCCATTACGAATGGTTCTGCTTCGCCAGCAAATAAATATTTGCGGAAAATTTTAGCAAATACGATACCAAATACAATACCTAATGCATACACACCAAATACTACAGTACCAGCCCATTCAGGAGGGAAAAATGCTGCTGCAAACAAAGTATAAACAGGTAAGCGTGCAGAACAACTCATGAATGGAGTAATTAAGATTGTTACCATACGATCTTTGTAGTTATCAAGGATACGTGCACCCATTACGGATGGTACGGAACAACCAAAACCTAATAATAAAGGAATAAACGATTTACCATGTAAACCACAAGCGCGCATTACACGGTCAATAACGAAGGCAGCACGTGCCATATACCCTGTATCTTCCAAGAAAGAGATACCAAGGAATAATAATAGAATTAATGGTACGAAGGATAATACAGCACCTACACCGGCGATGATACCGTCAGAAATAAGTGATTGTAACTGACCTTCTGGAATAACTGTTACAACCCATGCTTGTAATGCAGTAAAGCCATCTTCAATCCAACCTTGAGGAATAGCCCCTACAGTATTTACGAAGTTAAATAGTAACCACATTACAACCATAAAAATTGGCAAACCAAGAATACGGTGAGTTAAAATTTTATCATAACGGTCAGAACGCGTTTCTAATTGTGTAGGAGCCTGTGTTAAGCATTTATTATATACTTCTACTGCGAAGCGGTGACGATATTCTTGGAATACTACATCAAGATCGACTTGATCTTTAATTTCTTCACGAATAGCTTCAGCCTTTTGAATAACAGCTTCCGTATTATCAAAACGCATAACCTTGCCAATAACGTCCGCATCTTTTTCAAGTAATTTAATAGCAATCCAACGAAGTGGATATGTAACAGTGCCAGCTTGTTTTAGTTCTTCTACAAGCTCACTAATTTTGCCTTCTAACAAATCACCATAATTAATTGTTACACCAGGAGCTTTTTGAGAAGCAGCTACACTAATTGTTGCTGCTAACAAGTCTTTTGTACCAATGTTTGTACGACCTACTGTGCTAACAATTGTAGCCCCTGTCATTTCTGCCATTTTTTTTAGGTCGTATTTGATGCCCATTTCTTCAGCAACGTCAGCCATGTTTAGAGCAATAACCATTGGCTTTTCAAGTTCCAATAATTGTGCAGCTAAATATAAGTTACGTTCCAAGTTAGATGCATCAAGAACATTAACAATTACATCTGGGTTATCATTTACGATAACATTACGCGCTACTAACTCATCCAAGGAACGTGCAGTTAAGCTATATGTACCTGGTAAGTCAATAAACAATAACTCATGGCCATCAAATTTCGTATGGCCTTCTTTTTTCTCTACTGTAACACCTGGATAGTTACCCACGTGTTGCTTCGCCCCTGTGATATTATTAAACATTGTAGTTTTACCACAGTTTGGGTTACCTGCTAAGGCAATGCGAATTTGCCCATTTTCTGCCATGTGAACCTCCTATTGAACATCTACATCAATCATGCCAGCTTCGCTTGTACGAAGTGCTAATTCAAAGTTTTTTACTTTGATCTCCACCGGATCACCCAAAGGGGCAAACTTCATAACATGGATTTTTGTACCATGTACGAGACCCATGTCGATTAGACGATGCTTAACATTGCCACTGCCATGTAGTGCAACAATAAGACCAGACTCACCTGGCTTCATGTCTTTCAACTTTTTGATAGCCATACGACACCTCCTAATTATTGTACCTAACAACCTCATATTAACCACACAAAATAATAATGCGTATTAATATCTTAAATTATTATATCAAATCAAGCATTAATTTCAACAATTATTATCATTTTTATGGTCATTTTTTTTCTCATATCTATATTTTATTATCATATTTAATATGAGATTATCTATATAATTATCCAACAAAATGCTGAATACTAGCTGAAATTTAATATTTCATGGCTATATATTTAGATACAGTAATCAATAAACACTACAAAGATTATCATTTACAAATGCTTACACATTCTCAATTAACAATTTATAAATAGTTTAAATGTAGTTATTTTAATGTTTTCATTTCTCATTTCACTTAGTTATATCAATATTTCTCTATGTATTATCAAAAAAATATACTCGAAAGTACTATAATATTTTATTGAGTCTAGAGTATATTAAGACTATAAATCTTCCAAGTTCAATTCATTTGCCCCTAGTATGTGTATACTGTATAATTAATATAATATGTATTATAGAAAGGACAATCCATGAAATCTTTTAAATCTTTAGGTGTTTGTGATGAGCTCATCATAGCCCTACAAAAACAAGGTATCAAGGAGCCCACGCCAATTCAAGAACAATCCATTCCTGTCGTCTTTAAAGGGAATGATGTCATAGCAAAAGCTCAAACAGGCACGGGGAAGACGCTAGCCTTCTTACTGCCAATTTTACAACGTGTACATACTGATGTTCATCAAGAGCAAGTGCTTATCATTGCACCTACACGGGAACTAATTAAACAAATTTCCGACGAAGCGAAGGAACTAGGTTCTATTTTAAATGTAGATATCCTCCCTCTCATCGGTGGTAAAACTATTGAAGCCCAACTACAGCAACTAGGACGTCGTCCTCAAGTTATTCTAGGTACACCCGGTCGATTATTGGATCACGCAAAACGCGGTTCCCTACATTTAGATTGTATTCGCCGTGTTGTACTAGACGAAGCAGACCAAATGTTGCATATGGGTTTCTTACCAGATATTGAAAATCTCATTAGCCAAACAGACGCTAATAGGCAACTGTTGCTATTCTCTGCAACAATTCCAGATAAAATCCGAAATCTCGCAAAGGCATACATGTCTAAACCTATTTCTGTAACAGCAGAAGGCAAACATATCACGCTCGAATCAATTGATCAACGAGTGTATATGATGAATCCTGAAGAAAAAACACAACGTCTCATCAAAATGATTGAAGATGACAATCCATTCTTAGCTATTGTATTCTGTAATAAACGGGAAGGTGCGATTCGTTTATCCTACGAATTAACCGCAGCAGGGCTTAATATTGCAGAAATGCACGGTGACTTGACACAAGGTCGTCGCACACAAATTCTACGAGACTTTGCAAAAGCTAAAACACAAATCTTAGTGGCTACCGATATTGCGGCTCGCGGTATCGACATTGAAGGTATCACACATGTATATAATTATGACGTACCTCGCGATGTAGATTACTATATCCATCGAATTGGACGTACAGGTCGTGCTGGTAACTCAGGTATTGCTGTAACATTTGCAACTCCACAGGATGAGGCTTGGTTAAGACGTATTGAACGAGCTATTCAAGCTACGCTTACCAAATATACAAAAGATGGTCAGATTAAGACTAAGGGCAACGCCAATACTGCTCCGAAACGCACAAAATCAGTTAGTAAACCTAAGGTTACAAGCACTTACCAATCAACTAAGGCTAAAGCTCACAAGGCACGAGGTCACAAAGGCTCAAATACACGCCAACGCCGCGCTTCTACGTCTCAGACTGGGCGTCGTGACAAACGCAGATAAAATTCAGCTTAATATCCTAAACTAAATGAAGAAATTTTTCTTCTACAAAAGCAGTTTTAAACAAAAAAAGACGCGTACAGCTTAGCTGTGCGCGTCTTTTTATTATTTACAATAAAAACAATCATTTCTAAGTAATGTTAGATTTGTTAACATAAATACTCGGTACCCCATCTACATCAGAACATTGGGTCTTACATTGAGATCGATTACTACAAATCCAGTTTGTTCGACCTCTCACCTCTTGTTTCACAAAGTAACCTACTTTACATCTAGGGCATTTATATTGTTTATCTTCATCAGATACTTCAATATTATCTTCAATACTAGAAACATCCCCTTCTACTGGCTGAGTATGTTTACAAGTAGGATAATTTGTACAGCCTAAAAAGGCACCAAATTTACCATTCCGCTGTTGCAAACGGCCCTTTTTACACTTAGGACATACAGGCAATGAAGACAAGTCTACGCTTTCATTATCCATAGGGCGTTTACGATTTTGGCTCGTTATAGTTCGAACCACATTTGGCATCATTTGATCAGAGTTTATTACTTTATCAAAACCAAGTTTATCAATTAATAATTGTAAAAACTTAATTTGATCCGCTAAGAAGGAATCTAACGTATCCGCTCCTTCGCTCATAAGTGCTAAGCGTTCTTCCCAAACAGCTGTTTCATCAGGATAAAGAAGTTCTTCTGGCAGAGCGTCTACTAAGAGATAGCCCGTTTCCGTCGGAGATAAGACTTGCTTCTTCCCTGACGTTTTCATAAAGCCACGACTAATAAGCTCATCAATGATATTAGCTCGAGTCGCCTCGGTACCGATACCAGATACAGCCTTTAACTGTTTCTTCAAGTCTTCATTTTTTACGAACTTATGAATTTCTTTCATCGCTTGTAGCAATGTGGACGGTGTAAATCGAGATGGTGGCTTGGTTTGCTTCGCCTCTACAGAAGAATCCGTATATAAAACAGTGTCGTTCTTTTTAACCGCCGGCAAGTGATCCGTTTCTTCAACAACCTCTTTTTTAGGGTCTGATTCAGCTCCACGCTCATCGGTTAGATCAGGCTCGTCATTGTCCGTCGTAGATTTAGACTTTTGCCGCTTATAAAGTAATTTCCAACCTTCTTCGATAACTACACGACCATTAGCTACAAACTCTTCTTTACACTGCTCTACTACAATTTTAGTTTGCTCGTAAATATGCTCCCCATAAAATTGAGCAATATAAGCTTGACTGATGAGGAAGTAAATATTTCGTTCCTCATCAGTCAAGCTATTTATATTACAAGCCACTGTTGTAGGAATAATAGCATGATGGGCGGTAATTTTCTTTTCATTCCAAGCACGGCTCTTAATAGAACGATCTGCATCGGCAGCCCACTGTGCTAATCTCTCATCACCTGCATTTTGTAGATTGTTGAGGATTGCATTGCGATCAGCATATTGATTGGGTGGTAAATATTCACAATCAGAACGTGGATAGGTAGTTAATTTCTTTTCGTATAATTTTTGCGCTGTATCAAGTACAGTCTGTGGATCATAAGAAAAGGCTTTACCTGCCAGTACCTGTAAGGATGACAGGGATAACGGTAAACGCTGTACATCTTTCTTTTTGGATTTAGTAACAGCTTTAATAACACCATCAGGTCCACTTTGCAATTGTTCAACTAATGAATCAGCTATAGCCTTATTAATAAGACGACCATCAGGATCTAATCCTTTTTGCTCATCTGTCGGCTGCCAAGTGGCCCAAAACACCCCATTCGGATGATTATATAAAACCTTTACAGTAAAATAGTCTACCGGCTTAAAGGCTTCTAATTCACGTTCTCTACGAACAACTAACGCCAAGGTAGGGGTTTTAACACGACCAATTGGCAATGTTACCTTATTACCTTTATAACGTTCAGATAATGTATATGCCCGAGATAAATTCATCCCAATGAGCCAGTCTGCCCGCGCTCTTGCCAATGCGGATTGATATAGATTGTGAAAGTCCTTGTTATCTCTCAAATCATCGAGAGCGGAACGAATGGATTTTTCATCGAGGGCATTTAATAGAATACGCTGTACTGGTTTTGTATTACCTACATAGTACAAAACTTCGTCAACTAAAAGTTGCCCTTCTCGATCCGGGTCACCTGCGTTGACAATGATATCAGCCTTACCGATAAGATCTTTTACAATTTCAAACTGTTGACGGCTGCTATCTGTGACAAGCAATTTCCACTCATCTGGCACGATAGGCAAATCTTGAGGACGCCAACGGATATATTTATCATCGTAATCTCCGGGCTCAGCCTGATGCAATACATGACCTACTACCCAGGTCACCACATCGTCACCCTGGATAAAATAGCCATTCCGCTTTTGGATATTCTTATTTTCTGGTAAGCATTTACTGATTTCGCAAGCCATGGATGGCTTTTCTGCAATAAATAACCGCATGGTTCCCCTCCTTAACCTGAAGATAACGGCTAACCCCAAGCCGTTCTATGAAATCTCATTATACTACAATTTAGTGGTCATAACTAGAAAAATCATGTATAATTTTTACGATATATAGACTGTGAAAGTAGAACCTAAAGATTTATCTGCTTTTACAAACATATTAATAGAGGTGAATCATGACATTTTTAGAAGAAGTACAACGTCGTCGTACGTTTGCTATCATATCTCACCCGGATGCGGGTAAAACAACATTAACGGAAAAATTACTATTATATGGTGGTGCTATTCACTTAGCAGGCTCCGTAAAGTCTCGTAAAACTGCAAAACACGCCGTATCCGACTGGATGGAGATTGAGAAACAGCGTGGTATCTCTGTAACGAGCTCCGTGTTGCAATTTGACTACGACGGTTGCCGCGTAAACATCCTCGACACCCCTGGTCACCAAGACTTCTCAGAAGATACATACCGTACATTGATGGCTGCCGACAGTGCAGTCATGCTTATTGACGTAGCAAAAGGCGTAGAGGCCCAAACAAAGAAGCTATTTGCTGTATCAAAAGAACGCGGTATTCCTATTTTTACATTTGTAAACAAAATTGACCATTTCGGTCGCAGCCCATTCGATCTAATGGAAGAAATCGAAAATGTTCTCGGTATTCGTACGTGTCCTATGAACTGGCCTATCGGTATTAATGGCGAATACAAAGGCGTATACGATAGAGAACACGAAACTATAGAGCTCTTTGCAAAAGACGAAACACATGGTCAAGAAAAGTTAGCTTCCGAAAAAGGGGCGTTAACGGATCCTCGTATGAAAGAGTTATTAGGTGACGATGTATACCAAGCATTGCTTGACGATATTGAGTTGCTCGATGTTGCTGGCGATCCATTCGATTTTGATAAGGTTCGTGCTGGTGAATTAACGCCTATGTTTTTCGGTTCTGCTATGACGAACTTTGGGGTAAAACCATTCTTAGAAAAATTCTTAGAACTAGCTCCATCCCCTGCTCCACGACAAGCGGTAGAGGAAATGGTACAGCCTACTAGCGAAGACTTCTCTGCTCTAGTATTCAAAATTCAAGCAAATATGGATCCTAATCATCATGACCGTATCGTATTTATGCGTATCTGCTCTGGTAAATTCGAAAAAGGTATGTCTGTATCACATCGCCAATCTAATAAAACAATCCGCCTATCTCAGCCTCAACAATTTTTGGCTACGGAACGTACCATCGTAGAAGATGCATACCCTGGCGATATTATCGGTGTCTTTGATGCCGGTACTATGGGAGTAGGCGATACACTTTGTGCACAAAAACACAAAGTAACTTTCGGTGACTTCCCTGTATTCCCGCCGGAATTCTTTGCCCGCGTATCCCCAAAAGATACTATGAAACGTAAGCAATTTCAAAAGGGTATGACTCAATTGGCTCAAGAAGGGGCTGTTCAAATCTTTGAACAACCAGGTGCCCTTGATTCCTTCGTGGTCGGTGCCGTAGGTATGCTTCAATTTGAAGTTCTTGAGTACCGCCTCAAAAATGAATATGGCGTTGATTTATTAAATCATACATTGCCATATGGTGTAGCCCGTTGGATTGATGGCGAAGTTGATATTGCAGCCTTAAAAGGTATAGATAATGCAATGATTGTAAAAGATAATCGGGATCGCACCGTAGTTCTTATCTCTAACGAATGGCAAATGGGTTGGGTTCAAGAGCGTAATCCGGATGTAACATTCTTAACAACCCCTAAATTACACCATGAGCTATAACTTCTAATTAGCTTATTGCTAGGTATATATATTTTAGTTATATCTTAACATGCATTTATAGAACGAATTTATCGCATTTATAATTTAGAGCCTTACGAAATAACATAAAAATATTAAATTTTAAAACTGGAGTATATTTTATATAATTATAAATATAAAAAATATATTCCAGTTTATTTTTTTATAACAAGAAGGAAAATCACAGATTTAAGTCGAATACATATAGTATGATTATGTACATAAGTAATATATACTATTACTTTTCTATATTTATATGCATAATCATAAAAATAGCTTTATTAATATTATTGTTTTTTTGTGTTATTATGAGTGTTTAAAGATAAAAATGTAAACTTTTTATACGTTATATATTCTATAGTATTTTTTGACCATTCATGATACCATAAAATTCAGATTTATTTTTTATTTTAAAGGAGTGATTTTATGCCACTTATTGACTTAGCCTTAGTCAACAATGTATGGACCTTAAAACTGTCCATGATTCAAACTGTAGGTCTTGCTGTAATTACCTTATTCATCGGTACTTGGATCAATAAGCATTCCAAGTTCTTACAACGTATGTGTATGCCTGCACCAGCCGTAGGCGCTCTTCCATTTGCATTTTTAACTGCTATTTTGTCTTATTATAAAATCTTAAACATTACCTTTGAAGGTTCCTTACAAACATTTCTAATGCTTGCCTTCTTTACCACTATCGGTTTGATGGCATCTTTAAAAGTCCTCAAAAAGGGTGGTATCTTCATTATTTTCTTCTTCTTAGCATGTGCAGTGTGGATTGTAGTACAAAATACTGCAGGTATTATGATTGCTAAAGCATTAGGAATTGAGCCAATTATTGGCATCATGGCTGGTTCTGTATCTATGATTGGTGGCCTTGGTACAGCTGGTGCCTTCGGTCCATATTACGAACAATTACTGGGTATCCCTGGTACCGCTTCCGCAGCAGTTGCAGCTGCAACATTTGGCATGGTAGCTGGTACAATCCTCGGTGCGCCTGTAGGTGAACGCATTATTAAAATGCATAAAGTTAAAACACCTTATGAAAATCCTGAGTTAATGGAAGATGAAGGCATCGATATGATCGAAGATCACGTTGAAAATGGTGGCAAACAGTTCAACGCTCAAGATCTTTTAACAATTTGTATGTGGATTGGTCTTGCATTAGGTATTGGTACGATCGTAAGTGCTGGCTTATCCATTCTTACTCCACTACCTGCATATATTGGTGCTATGATTTGTGCAGCAGTAATTCGTAACTTTGGTGATTTTACTAAAGCATACAAAATCAACGATGCAGCTCTTGATGCAGTATCTAATGTAGCATTATCCTTATTCGTAACAATGGCTATTAACAGCTTAAAGCTAGTACAATTGATTGATCTTGCATTCCCGCTCATTACAATCTTAGTTGTACAACTGGCACTTATTTGTGTATTTGCTTATCTCATCTACTTCATTTTTGGTCGCAACTACGATGCAGTTATGCTTGGTGCTGGTGCTATCGGCTTCGGTTTGGGTGCAACACCGAATGCACTTGTTAACATGTTATCCTTGGCAAGCAAACATGGTCCATCCCCTCGTGCGTGGCTCGTAGTTTCCTTGGTAGGTGCATTCTTAATCGACTTTGCAAATGCCTTCCTTATTACGACAATGGCAGGTATTCTATACTAAAAAAGAGTCCTTCGGGACTCTTTTTAATGTCAAAAACGGTGATAGTAAATCTTTAAGTTTTACTATCACCGCTTTTATTTGTCCAATTCAATTATGTTAATCCACTTCAATGCTATTGATTGTATATAAATAGTTTACCTTTTACTAAATAACTAGTACTTACTATTCATAACGCTACTTATATAGCACCAAATATCGTCTACCGCACTAAATAAACACTACCATTAATTATGCTTGAATATCCGCCCATGCATTAGCCACATCAGCAAATTCTTGAAGGCTAAAGGTTTCCCCTCTTCGTTGGCCATCAATATTTGCTTTTACCAAGATATCATCGATTTGTTCTTTTGAAAGTCCTGTGGTACGCATCGTATTGGCAAATGTTTTACGGCGTTGCGCAAAACCAGCTTTTACCACACGGAAAAATAATTTCTCATCAATCACATCTACAGGTGGTTTATCGCGCAATATGCAACGAATAACAGAACTAGTTACTACTGGGGCTGGTAAAAAGGATTTAGGTGGTACATCAAGAACAATATCTGGTTCCGTATAATACTGAACAGCAACCGATAATGCACCATAGTCCTTTGTGCCCGGCTTTGCTACCATGCGTAAAGCTACCTCTTTTTGCACCATCACAACGAGACGTTCAATAGGTAATTTACTTTCCAACAAAGACATAATAATAGGTGTTGTAATATAATATGGCAAATTGGCAACCACTTTAAAAGGTTTGTGATTCATAATCGTTGGCACATCAAGCTTTAACACATCACCATGAATGATACGTACATTGTCATAAGATGCCAATGTCGTATCTAGTACCTCTAATAAGCGACGATCTAGCTCGATAGCCGTTACATCTGCCCCACTTTGAGCTAAACCTTGTGTCAACGTACCAATACCAGGGCCGACCTCTAGGACAGGTTCCCCTACGGTTAATTCCGCAGCATGTACAATTTCATCAACTATGCCTCGCTTAATAAGAAAATTTTGCCCTAGCTTTTTGCTCATTTTAATATCAAAACGCTTACATATATAATGCACAACCTCTGGGCTTGCAATTACTGATTCTAACATCTTAACTCCTATTTTAACAATTTACTGCCTCTTCATAAGCATCTCGAGTTATACCATAATGATTTAAACGGTACAAAAATTGTTTACCATTACCGTATCCAATACCTAATTTAGCACCAATAACCGCTCGACGTGCTGCACTACCAGGCATACCAGACAATCCGTGACGCACTAAGTCCACCATAGTAAATTCGTTGGATGATTCTAAAGACTCTACGTGTAATGTAGATAGAGCTTTTCTGATTGAATCTGGAGATGCTTGTTCTATGCCAATGTCATCATTTGCAAACGCTTCGTCACGAGGCACAAAAGCATGTTGTGCATTAGGAAATTTTTTAGTTAAAACGCGTCGGATTCGCTCCCCTGCTGTATCAGGATCAGTTAATATGATAATGCCACGTTTCTCATAGGCAACGCGAATCATATCGATAACACCCTTTCGAAGAGTGAAACCTTCTGTAGCACTACAATCAGCCTCTACAGCTTGAGCGATACGCTGAATATCAGATTTTCCTTCTACGACAATGACTTGTTTTAGCATAAATCCCCCTTTTATTCTATTAGTACATTGTAACATATATATAACATTGCTTAAATACTTATAATCGAGTAGTATTAATAGTGTAATATATAAAAGGAGGCCAATCATGACCTTACAACAATTAAAATATGTAACAACAATTGCCAATATAGGTAGCATTAGCGAAGCTGCCAAGAGATTATTTGTGTCTCAACCAAGCCTTACTAAAGCGATTAAAGAACTAGAGAAAGAAATGGGCATCACCATTTTCGATCGCACCAATAAAGGAATTACCGTATCCAAAGAAGGGGAACGCTTTCTCGGCTATGCGCGCCAAGTGCTGGAGCAAGCAGCCCTTTTAGAGGAACAATATAAAAGCCAAAGCGGCGGTAAAAAACAATTTTCCGTGTCTACCCAACACTATTCCTTTGCAGTCAATGCCTTTGTAGAGCTTTTAAAAGGCGCTGGAATCGACCAATACGATGTATCCTTACGAGAAACACAAACCTATGAAATCATCGATGACGTAGCTCATATGAAGAGTGAAATTGGTTTACTCTATTATAATGATTTCAACCGTCCTGTATTGGAAAAACTGATTCATACTAATGAATTAACCTTTACAGAATTATTTACGGCCCATCCTCATATCTTTATTGGTAAAACACATCCATTAGCCCATAAAGAGGTCGTCTCTATGGACGAATTAGAAGAATATCCATATATTTCCTTTGAACAAGGTGATCATAATTCCTTCTACTTTTCTGAAGAAATCTTTAGTACCGTAGTACGCCCAAAACATATTCGTGTTCGCGATAGAGCATCTTTATTTAGTTTACTGCTTGGCCTTGATGGATACACTGTATCTAGTGGTGTAATCGATAAAGAGGTAAATGGTGAAAACATCATTTCAGTACCACTTGCCGAAGAAGGTTTAATGCACATCGGCTATATTACTAATAATAAAATGCAACGCAGCCGTTTGGGTCAAGAATATATCCATGCCCTAGAACAATATGTTAGCAACTACGGTAGACATATTAAATTGCCGGAAAACAAAAAATAATTACATATCATATTATTAATAAGTCTATATAACACGATTGTTCAATTTAGTTCGATTAAATAATATATTAATAAAGCACTCTCTTTTTAGAGAGTGCTTTTCTATAGGTATAACTTATCGAGCAAAAATTTATATCAACATAGCTTTAAACTATATCAAACTTAAACATATTGATATTTTTATATATAATCATACTTCGCTATAATAAACCTATCGAAATTATCGGTTTTACCGTTTATATAAGGAGGATTATTATTATGGCTAAACATACAGCACCATTCCACTTTGATATTGTAGGTTCTTTCCTACGTCCTGTAGAATTAAAAGAAGCTCGCGAAGCTTTCAATAACGGAAATGTTACTAGAGAAGA
>CAKQBP010000012.1 GCA_934216375.1 uncultured Veillonella sp. | reverse complement strand
TGAGAGCTCGTTTGAGGTTATCCCCATCGGCCTTGTTGACCACAATAGCATCAGCAAGTTCCATAACGCCTTTTTTAATGCCTTGCAATTCATCGCCTGCCCCCGTCAAAACGATGAGCATAAAGAAGTCTACCATGGAGCGCACAGTAACTTCGCTTTGCCCAACCCCAACGGTTTCAACAAGAATGATATCATACCCAGCAGCCTCGCAAAGTAGCATAGTTTCTCTACTTTTACGAGCCACACCGCCTAACGTACCACCAGCCGGCGATGGGCGAATATAAGCCTCAGGATGTTTCGTCAACGTTTCCATCCGCGTTTTATCACCCAAAATACTGCCTTTTGTGACTTGGCTCGTAGGGTCTACAGCCAGTACGGCAACCTTGTAACCCGCTTCAATGAGCATGTTACCGAAGGCTTCAATAAACGTACTTTTACCGGCCCCAGGCACACCAGTAATACCGATGCGCAATGCCTTGCCCGTACGAGGCAATACGGCTTGCAACACTTGTTGAGCTAGTTTGAAATGGTCCTTATTATTACTTTCTACTAATGTGATAGCCCGTGAAAGTATAACGCGGTCCCCCTGCTCGATACCGCGTACATAATCAGCGACAGTTAATTTCTTTCGCCGCTGTACGGGACGTACCGCTGGAGCCAGATGAGCAGAGCTGGATAAGAGGCCGTCATGCATTTCTTTGACGCCTTTCATTACGTGACACGCATAAGTGTCATCTTTCTTCGCTTCTTCTGGCACCCAGTCGGGACGATAGGTACTACCCTCTGTGCTTGCGTTTTTTACACCTAATTCAGGGGCCTTGCCTTCACCAGTGGTGAAAGTTGCGTCCTGTGTATTGCGCAATTCATCCGGAGTAGACCGTTTGTTATCAGTCATGAGACTCGTCTTGAACGTGACTAGTCAATGTTTCTAGTAATTTTTTCGCCGCTACTGGCAAAACTGTACCAGGGCCAAAGATAGCCACTGCGCCATGTTCGCGTAGGAATTCATAGTCCTGAGCAGGGATTACGCCGCCGATGGCAACTAAAATATCTCCACGGCCCCGCTTGTTGAGTTCCTCTACAAGTTGAGGCAATAATGTCTTATGCCCCGCCGCAAGAGAACTAAATCCGACAATATGAACGTCATTATCCACCGCATCTTGTGCTGTTTCTTCTGGAGTTTGGAACAAAGGTCCAATATCCACGTCAAAGCCCATGTCCGCGAAGGATGTAGCGATAACTTTGGCACCACGGTCATGACCGTCTTGGCCCATCTTCGCAATCATGATACGAGGACGACGACCTTCGAGTTCTTCAAAGTTATCCGCCATTTGACGTACTTCTTTGATTACATCGTCATCTTCAAATTCACTGGAGTATACACCGGAAATAGAGCGAATAACCGCTTTATGACGACCGCATACCTTTTCAACAGCAAAGGAAATTTCACCCAAGGATGCACGGGCACGAGCCGCTTCAAGCGCAAGAGCAAGCAAGTTGCCTTCGCCCGATTCTGTAGCCTTTGTGATCGCTTCAAGACAGGATTGAACCTTTTCTTCATCCCGGTTAGCACGCAATTGTTCGAGACGACGAATTTGTGCTTCCCGTACAGCCGTGTTATCTACGTCGAGGATATCCAATGGGTCTTCTTTATCTAGGCGATATTTGTTGATACCAATAATCGCTTCACGACCAGAGTCGATACGAGCTTGGCGACGTGCAGCAGCTTCTTCGATACGCATCTTAGGAAGCCCTGTATCGATAGCTTTCGCCATACCGCCAAGGGATTCGATTTCTTGGATATGACCCCAAGCGCGACGAATCAATTCGTCTGTCAACGCTTCTACATAGTAGGAACCGCCCCATGGATCGATAACCTTACATACCTTAGTTTCATCTTGGATGTAAAGCTGAGTATTACGCGCAATACGTGCGGAGAAGTCCGTAGGCAACGCAATGGCTTCGTCAAGCGCATTGGTATGTAGAGATTGCGTATGACCTAACGCAGCACCCATCGCTTCCATACATGTACGAGCCACGTTGTTGAATGGATCTTGTTCTGTAAGAGACCAACCAGATGTTTGGCTATGTGTACGGAGTGCCATGGATTTAGGATTTTCAGAGCCGAAGCTATTGATAATCTTAGCCCACAACATACGAGCCGCACGCATTTTTGCCACTTCCATGAAGTAGTTTTTACCAATTGCCCAGAAGAAGGACAACCGTGGTGCGAACTGGTCAACATGAAGGCCTGCATTAACACCGGTACGGATATATTCAAGACCATCCGCCAATGTGTAACCTAATTCGATATCTGCAGTAGCGCCCGCTTCTTGCATATGGTAGCCAGAAATGGAAATACTGTTGAACTTAGGCATGTACTGGGATGTATACGCAAAGATATCGCCGATGATACGCATGGACGTAGCTGGAGGGTAAATATAGGTATTACGTACCATGAACTCTTTCAAGATATCATTTTGGATTGTACCAGCCATAACCTTTTTATCTACGCCTTGTTCTTCACCAGCCAAGATATAGAACGCCATTACTGGCAATACGGCGCCGTTCATGGTCATGGATACGGACATTTGATCAAGAGGGATACCGGAGAATAGAATTTCCATGTCGAGGATGGAGTCTACCGCAACACCCGCTTTACCAACGTCACCTACTACACGAGGATGATCGGAGTCATAACCACGGTGAGTAGCAAGGTCAAAGGCGATAGACAAGCCTTTTTGGCCCGCTGCCAAGTTACGACGATAGAACGCATTGGATTCTTCCGCTGTGGAGAAACCAGCGTACTGACGTACTGTCCAAGGACGAGTAACATACATTGTGGAATAAGGTCCACGCAAGAATGGAGGTACACCAGCCATATAGTCAAGGTGTGTCATCCCTTCATAATCCATCTCTGTATAGAGAGGCTTTAGTTGGATTTGCTCCATTGTTGTATTATATAAATCTTCAAAGCTTTTTCCTGTTTCTTTTTGAAGTTCAGCAAGCCATGCATCGCGAGATGTTGCTGTCTGAGATCCCAAGCCAAGAGAGGAGAAGTCTGGATTTTTAAACATGAGCTCACATCCCTTTCTTATCTTGTAACGTATTCAAGATTTCGTAACAATTTGCACGAACAGAAATGAAGTCGTCCACGCCAGCTTCACGGTATACAGGTTCTAAATCCTTAGGAGGTGCCCCTGCTAAAATAACCGTTACATGCGGCATAGTTTCTTTCAATTCTTTAGCGAGTGGTGGTACCAATTCTGGATAGGTATCATCTGTAGAACAGATAACAACTACATCAGCACCACTTTCACGAGCAGCTTTCGCCGCATCAGCCGTTGTTTCATGGCCATCATTTTTGATAACTTCAAAAGCACCTACTTCAAAGAAGCCTGTGGAGAAGTCTGCACGAGGTTTATGTTGAGGGATTGGGCCCATATTAGCCAAGAATACCTTCACATTATCTTTCGTACGTTGTTTATAATTCTCAGTGCGCATGCGAAGTGCTTCAAACTGTTCAGTCCAGCGATGAGCTGCAATGGATTCAATCGTTTCGGAAGCAATATCGCCAGCATCTAAAGCCTTGCGGATTTGACGTATTGTTAATTTTTGTAATGCACCGAGTTCAATAAGGCCAATCAAAGCGCCTGGCTCTGTAGTACCTGCTTCTAGGGTAGCCTGTGCTTTCACAACAGCATCTGGCTCCGCACCCGCCAAGTATTCTTCGATTTGAGCAACCCGTTTTTGACGCAATGTTTCTTGATTTTCTGGTTTTGGATCAAGCAATTCTTCAGTCATGTTCGCATACATGTTGTTACCTACAGCCACATCTCTGCGGAATGCAAGGTTTTTGAAGCGTTCGTCAAGAACTGCTTTAACTTGAGCTTGTGGATAGCCTTCTTTCAAAGCTGCTACAATACCACCTTTAGACTCAATAGTTTGGAACTCAGCCCAAATTTTTTCACATAATTCGGCGGCCAATGTTTCCACATACCAGGAACCGCCTACAGGGTCCACAGGTTGACGCAACTCAAATTCAGTTTGCAACATAACTTGGATGTTACGGGCAATACGGCGAGAGAAGTCATCAGCTTTGCGAATTGGTTGGTCAAATGGGGACACTTCAAGGCTATTCAACCCGCCTACAACGCCAGAGAATGCTTGTGTTGTATTGCGCAACAAGTTTACATATGGGTCGTATACAGTTTTTGTGAAAGCCGATGTTCTACCGTGTACATGAACGGCACGGTCAGCTTCTTCAGCACCGAAGGCCTCCATGATGCGCGCCCAAAGCACGCGCAATGCACGTAATTTAGCAATTTCCATGAAGAAGTTTGCACCCAAGGAGAATGTAAACATCATGCTTTTAGCAATAGTGTGAATATCGATGTTCCGTTGTGCTAATTGACGAACATAACAAACTGCTGTTGCCAAGGCATACGCAACCTCTTGCACATCATTAGCGCCACCATTAGCGTATACATCGCCAGATACGAGTACAGTTTTAAGCTCTGGAGCTTGTTCTTTAGCCCATACAACAGTATGTGCCATTTCATCAAAGGCTGTATCTAAAGACATGTGCAATGTACCATCTTTAGCCCAAACACCAATAGGGTCTGCACCAACGAGACCTTTCAAGTCAGAGGTTTGTTTTTTAGAGCCTTTCACCGTAGCGGCTAACATACCGAGCAAGATAGCTGCAGAAGCACCTGTTTCAATGTATAAAGGGTTTTCCTTCAAATTAAAACGCTCAATCAATTGGCTACAATCATCCATAGTAGACAGAGATGTACCGCCGATACCAACAGCTGCGCCTACTTGCACATCTTGATCATGGCGTGTTGCTTCATCAAGGCGAATATTGTGAATGGTGCCACCTTTTACAATTTCGTATAAACTTGCATGGTTAGCATCCTTAGGAAAGGATTCGTCTACATATTGGGATACGCCCCAAGAGTCTTTAATATAACCACTTGCCTTTGTGCCACGTAGGAACTCACCTGCCCCAGGGTATACACCCTTTGGAATTTTTTCTCCATGCAATGCAGGCGTATAAATTGGTTGTAACGTAATTCCCTCATAGGTTTTAGTGAACATCTTCTTATGGAAGTCGCCACCTTTTAACGCTTTTTCAACCTCGGCCTGCCATTGTTCATACGTAGGTTTCTTAAACTCATCAAAGGATACAGGTGCTAATAAATCGCGTTCAGCATCCTTTGAAGTCTTTTTGTCAGACATATATGTGCCTCCTTTTCAACTCGAAACCATACCGAGAAACAGCGCACCGTACCTGCGAATTGTTAGATATATGAATCACTCGAGCTTTATCTTATTGGACCACATCAACCTCAAAATGTGTCCATCTGTTTAATATCTATAAAACCTGATTCCTATACTCAACATCCACTCTAAGGGCAATAAAAAACGTGCCACCTAAAGTGACACGTAAGGTTTCTTATTGAAAGGTACACTAAAAAATACTGTAGCCAGCATACCCCAATCCCCTTCCTATCGCTCGTAGGTACATAACGGTGATTATCAAATAGGCAGTTCTCCTGGCTCGGGATCATCACCTCGCTTTCGCCTTCCCAGATTACTCCAGTGACATGTATGAAAGCAGGCTCATCCTTACAGTGGCGGGACCGCATCGGCTTATACCGATTTCTCTATTAAGTCTTGCGACACCTATTCTCTATATTCGTTGTTCTAAGTCCAATATAGTGTAACAATATGCACAAAGTCAATGAACATAACATTTAATCATAAGTGCCAAAATCAAAGTTATAACTGAAAATCATATACAATAACTAAAACGCATGACTTGAGTATTAGTGATATAATAAATACTATCACGAGGAGGCATTATGGAACATACAAGTAGAAAAGGGTTAATCACAGCCCTTAGTTGTTATATAATTTGGGGCTTACTCCCTCTATATTGGGCATTATTAAACCATGTTTCACCGTATAATATACTGGCACAGCGCATTATCTGGTCAGGTGTTTGCATGGCTATCGTTGTATTTGGCCTACACCTTAAACAATTCAAAAAGGACTTTCAATTACTAAAAGAACAACGTTCACAATTATTCCTACTTTTAGTTGCGGCAGTCATCATCAGTGTAAACTGGTTCACCTACATTTGGGCCATCGCCAATAATCAAGTTATGAACACGAGCCTTGGCTATTACATCAACCCACTCTTCAATGTAGTATTAGGTGTCATCCTATTTAAAGAGGTTCTATCGATACCAAAAAAGCTGAGTGTCCTTATCGCTACCATCGGCATCGCCTTACTCACCTATCAAGTGGGATCCTTACCATTAGTATCGATGATCCTCGCCGTTTCCTTCGGTCTCTATGGAGCCGTAAAAAAGAAACTGCTCATCTCGCCCTTTACGAGCATCGCCTTTGAGGCTTGGCTATTAACACCGCTAGCCTTACTATATACGACCATGATCGATAATACCGTGTGGTCCTATTTCAGCACAGACTGGTATACGACCATGTTGCTCATAGCCTGCGGCCTAACTACATCTGTTCCATTGGTGCTATTCTCCTATGGGGCGCAACTATTGCCACTCAACCTACTAGGCTTCTTGCAATATGTATCCCCTACCATTGCCTTGTTGCTAGCCATCTTCTACTTTGGTGAAAGCTTTGGCACACCGCAGATGATTGCCTTCGGTTGTATCTGGATAGCCTTAGTATTATTCTCCTTATCAAGCCAAATTACAACTCGCATTAGCCTAAAAAAGTAAGACATCTACTAATCAACTAAAAAGCTGTATCAAATGATATCCTCATTTGATACAGCTTTCTTTTTTATAAACGTATTAATCTAACTTATTTTAATCTAATTTATTTTAATCTAGCTCATTCATATTGGTCGTATTCAGATTAGAAATGTAATGGTTATAGGCCTCAATCATACGATTATAGTCGTTATCTTGTTTCGAACCCATATAGGTACGGATTGCACCAATCGTAGAGTTTACAGAAGTCTTAACAGAATCATACTTAGGACTAGTAATACCATTTGATACATCACCAATAGATTGCAACTCTTGATTGATAGCATTTACGTCTAGTTGTTTTTCACTATCGATCTTTTCTAGGACCGCAGTAAGTCGCAAATGAACCTCTTGTGCTGCAGCGGCATTTTTCTTGCCTGCATCACGCAATTGTTGCAACCGTTGTTGCAATCGGTCCGTATTGATTTTATGCATAACATTATCAAAGTCAGCATAAATAGGAACAAATTGTTCATACAATTGAACATATTTAGGGCCTAATTGTTGCTCCTTAGCATAGTTATCTGTGGTATACCCTTTAGATTTATAGTATGCATCGAGCTCTTCCGCTACCGGTGTAATTTCGTTCAATTTTGAAAGTAGCTTATCTAAAGGCTCCTTCATTTCATCATAAGGAATACCGGCTTGCTTAGCCTCTTCTAATTCTTTTTGTAGCTGCTTAAAGTTCGGTGCATTAAATACAGTTAAATGCTGCCCTGCTTTTAACTCATTAAGAGTTGGCGTATTCGCATAATCAAACATGACAGCCATGCGATTGTATCGACTTACAGCTTTCACATATTGATTAAATAACTGCACCTGATCCTGCTCAGACCGCTGCGCAATTTCCTTGCGACTCTGTTCAGTACCCTGCCATAGCTCTGACATACTACAACCGCTCAACAACAATGGGGATGTCAATGTCGCCGCACACAACACGGCCATTGCTACCCTTTTACCGAATGGTTTCATGATGAATCCTCTCCTTCCATCAATACACAACCTAATTTATATATAATAATTATATACTAATATGATTTTTATGAATAGAATTAATATATGAAGGTCATTTATCAATTTTTGTCAGGTGACTAATAGAGTCAGGAAACATCATTTCTACTCTAATAATATTATTGTACTCAATAGAATTAAAACTATAATCCTACCAATGTTTTAAATCGCCTATTATTGTGAAAGCGTTCAAAATGGTCTTGTTCGGCTGCAACGGATTTTACAGAAGGATCAATTTTAATTGCTTTTTCTAACCAATCAAGGGCCTTAGTATCATTCCCTTGGTCTGCATAAATGGTAGCAATTCCATACACAGACCAGGTGTTGCTAGGGTCCTTTTCTAATACCTTTTCAAACCATTGTTTAGAATCGTTTAACTGACCTTGCAACTTATATACCATCGCCATGTTATAGTAATTAGCCACATTGTTAGGGTCTAAATCATAAGCCTTTTTAGTATCTGTCAACCCTTTAGCCGCATCACCATTTAATGCTGTTGCAAAGCCACGTACAGAATAGGCTTCTGCATTATTAGCATTATTCTTAATGGACGCTGTAGCTTCCTCTATGGCTTTCGCATACTCACCAGCGGATAAGGCTTGCTTTGCTGTAATTAGATGTCCATCTTGCTTGGTAGTCGCTTGGCTGTTTCCCGCAGCAGATGTAGAGGAACCAGTGGCAGAACTAGTTGCATTTGATTCTGTTTTATTACTATTCGTATTTTGATTCAATCCACATCCCGTAAGGGCTGTTATTAAAAGAAAGAAAAGCACAACCTTCTTCATTAGAAATTCTCCAATCATTAATTATATACAAGACTCCATAGCATGATGATATAATATAAAATACCTCCCGAAAGGAGGTGGTATATTGCAGGAGCTGTTTTATGCACTCTGGGGCACCTTGCTTGCCCCTATTATTGTTGCCTTAGTTGTAACTACCTACAGCTACTGGCTTAACAATAAAAACAAAAAATAAGCAAGAAAAAGGACGAGCTGCCACTCGTCCTTTTTTTGGTTATATTGCAGGTAATTTCATACACTCTACTACCTACGTTTAGTATACCACATTTCTTAGAAAAATAAAGAATTAGCAATAAATCTCATAAAACTCCTAAAAACTATTAGTAGTTTTAACATAATTTACGAGCAATATTAAAGCAACATTAACATAAACTACCAGTTACTTTAACCCAACCTACTAGTAACCTTAGTGTAAACTACTAGCAACATTAACGTAAATAGCAATAGATATACAAGACTTATTTCTTAGCCTTAGAGCAACGGTCCAATAGGAATGCAACACCAATGAATGGGATGCCGCCGTTTTCGCCAAGGCCGATTTCACAGGTAGAGCTGGAGCTTACGCCTAGTGTTGCACCGTATTCAGCGATTTCAGCTGCAAGGTCTTTGGTAGCACATTTGTTGAGTTCCGGTGTGAAGAACCCTTTTTGACCAGCAAAGCCATCACATGCAAAGGATTTAATGTTGAATACATGGTCTGTGCATAGACGAGCCAAATCTTCAATATATTGAGATTTATTCAAGGATTTAATCTTACATTGTTTATGTACGATAACCCGTTCATCACATTTTTCAATGTCGAGATGAGGCACAACGTATTTGCACAAGAATTCAGAAATATCGTTGATTTCTAAGTCTGGCATATGTTTAAAAGCATGATTAAAGCATGCACTATGGTCAATCACGATTGGGTATTTAGCATTTTGAGATGCTTTCATCAACGCATCGTGTAAGTCTTTTACAGCGCGCTCATGAACGTCATCGTAGTTTTCAAAGCTCAAGCCACAGCAGAGGTTTTCAATATGTTCAGGGTAGATAATATCGATATGGGCCTTATTACATAAGCTTTCCACTACTTGTTGCAAGCTACGTTCATCGTCATAACCTTGATTAGGTTTGAAGGCGCGGTTCGCACAGGTACTGAAGTATACAACCTTTTCAAAATTAGTCGGTTTAATGCGACTTCTCAATCTGTAACGGTTGGCCTTAGGCGTAGTCTTAGGAATGTACGGAGTAATACCTGTTACACCATGTAAGCCTTCTGTAATCTTGGAAATTGCTTTTTGTGTAACGATGGACCCTGCAATGCCTTCGAGGCTTACGCCGGCACGAGCCATTTGAAGTGTAGTAGAGAAATTATCGTAAATCTTCTTAGCCAATTCTGGTGCTGGAGGATCGATGCGACGCATGGATAATGCAATTTGAGCCGTATCGATGCTGAGCGGGCAAAGACCTTTACACATGGAGCACGCAGCACAGGTATCTACACCAAAGTATTCATAGCCTTTTTTAAGCTCCGCAGCCAATGTGAAATTACCTTCGTTTTCAAGGCGTTTCGTTTCGCGCAACAATGCAATACGTTGACGTGGAGTCAATGTTAAATTACGGCTTGGACAATGTTTTTCACAAAAACCGCATTCCATACAGATTGTGAAAGCATCATCAATAACACATTGAGCTTTAAGGTTTTTCTTATACACATCTGGGTCATCAGTAATGATAACATCAGGATTCAAGATGCGTTCAGGGTCAAAGATAGCTTTGATACGACGGTTGATTTCGTATGCTTTACGGCCCCATTCCATTTCAATGAACGGTGCAACCATGCGGCCTGTACCATGTTCAGCTTTCAAAGAACCACCGAAGCCAGAAACGCGTTCGGACATTTCTTTTACTAAATCGCCAAAGTTCTTAGTATCTTTAGGATCGCTGAAATCAGGGGTAATGTTAAAGTGAACATTACCAGATAACGCATGGCCGAAGATTACACCACCATCTACGAAATCGTATTTGTGGAATAATTCGGTAAGCATTTCGATGCCCTTAGTGAAATCTTCGATTTGGAAGCATACGTCTTCTGTAATAACAGTGGTGCCTTTTCTACGTTGACCACCAACGATTGGCAAGATACCTTTACGGATTGCCCACCAGGAATCGTATTCTTTAGCCTCTTGAGAGTAAAGACTTGGAATAGCTGTTGGAATATCTTTCAATTTGTCTTTAATGAAAGCTAAGTTTTCATCGACAATTTCTTTGGAGTAACTTTCAGTTTGGAACAAGATAGCACTTGTACCTTCAGGAACTTCACGAACAAATTCAGGCACATTATCTAGCGATTGAACGGCCTTAAGGGATTGATAGTCCATCATTTCAGCAGCTACAACCTTGTCACGACCCATATTAGCCAAGGCTACAACCGCAAGAGATGCATCGTTCAACGTTTTAAAGAACATGAGACCGCAGCCTTTATATGGTACGTCCTCAACAGTGTTGTACACGATTTCAGACACGAAGCCCAATGTACCTTCAGAACCGATGAACAAGTGGTTGATGATATCGATAATATCTTCAAAATCAACAAGGGAGTTCAAGCCATAACCTGTGGTATTTTTGATTTTGTACTTGTGATGAATCAAGTGTGTCAGTTCTTCATCGGCCAAAATATCCTTGCGCAATTGCAAGATATCCTCTACCATTTGAGGTTTTTCTTTAAGGAATTGATCAATGCTCTTTTGGTCAGACGTATCAAGGATGGAGCCATCTAGTAATACAACGCGAATAGACCGAATTGTTTTATAAGAGTTTTGCGCCGTACCACAGCACATACCAGAGGAGTTATTATTCAAGATACCACCTACTAATGCTGTAGCAAGCGTTGCAGGATCTGGACCAATTTTACGATTGTACGGTTTCAATAAATCATTCGCATCGGAACCGATAACACCACATTCGCATTTTAAAGCCTTGCCATCGTCGATAACTTCCATTTTCTTGAAGCCATCATTACATACGATGAGCACATCTTCACTGGAGCATTGACCAGACAAGGAGGAGCCAGCCGCACGGAATGTAAATGGTGTCCCACATTGTTGACACAAACGAATAAGTCGTCTTACTTCTCGTTCATCTTCAGCTTTAACAACTACCTTTGGTAAATAGCTATAGCAAGACGCATCAACGCCATATGCATAACGACGTAAATGATCGGTGTATACGCGACCTTTACAAATCTCATTTGCCTCCTTGGCAAAACGTTCATAATCTCTAATAAGTGTACTCACTTCTATTTCCTCCTATCCTTTCTTAAGGAATCTATTACTTTTAGTATACGCCGTTCTCATTCTCCTCACTATAATTATGCATAATTTATATCTCTTCTAATAAAAATCGATATGCATTACCCTTTTATTCCCTCAGTTGAAAGTACATCTCATTAGCATTATCATGTACCCATTTTTCCTCATATACAATCAAGAATCCTTATTTATTAAGCATGTATAGATATAGTCAGTAATTATATGCTAAAACCTCTCTAAATAACGATTCGTACTACCTATAATTCTATAGTAAATACATTACTAACATTATGCATAAAAATAGTATGATTTATATATTTTAAATTTTTCATTCTCATTTATAGTTCTCTATGACTTTTAGTTATACCCTTTTATAAAATGCTGAAAATACAGAAAGCCCTCTAATGATAAACGCTTACGAATTACCGTTAGAGAGCTTTACTAAATTATGCTTATTAAAGATAGACTAATTATAAAACCATATTATCCCAAAATACCAGATTTAAGAATGAGGCGTACCGCCAATGCAAAGACAGCTATACTCATGAGGGCGAGGATAGCTTTTGCTTTGAGACGTTTTGCAATACGAGCACCTACTTGAGCACCAAAGATAGCGCCAATACTAGTAGGAATAGCAATACTAAATATGATGTGGCTTTCAATTAAATGTGTAATAACCCCCACCGTTGTTGATACGGCGAGAATAGATTGACTTGTAGCCGTTGCCATATGGGTAGGAAAGCCCATGAGATAAATCAAAGCCGGCACATGGATGAGGCCACCACCGATACCAAAGATACTCGAAATAAAGCCAACAAAAAAGCTAATACTAATACCGATAGGTTTACTATAGCTCAACTGCTCAAGAGTAAGGCTTTCTTCCTTTCTTTCCCCTTTTCTAAAATTTTTAAAACCAATCAATACGGATGCACACAGCATAAAGCATCCAAAGGCAAACATAAAGCCTTTACCAGAGAACCATCCAGACATTTGGGCACCTAAAATAGCCCCCGGAAAGGTAGCAAGACTAAAGATGATAGCAGCGTTAATGTATACCTTTTTTTGCTTAAGATACGCTATAGATCCAGAAATGGCGTTACACATAACAGAAAAAAGCGATGTTCCTACGACCATGGACGGAGACCACTCTGGGAACCAGTACATAAAGAGAGGCACAAAGACAAGTCCTCCACCGGCACCGATGATGGTACCAATCATAGCAGCTAAAAAGCCAACTATGGTAAAAAATATATAGAATACCACTATATTATCAAGCACATTAACCCCTCCCATGCCGTTTGAATTATTGTTTCTCCATATATACAAAAGATAATCCCGTTTCATCCTGTATTTCTCTAACGGCTTTATACCCCATTTTTGTATATAACTTTATATTGATCCAGCTTTTCGTACATGTATATAATACACGCCGGTCTTGACTGCATTGTTCATCTACGAAAACTAATAACTTCCGAGCCAACCCTTGTTGCCGATGGTTTGGATGCACCATCAAGCGACCGACCTCTACCACGCCATCGTCATATTGATAGCGAATACCTCCGATGATTCTTCCCCCATCATCTACTAGTTTATAGGTATGCCATTGGGTGAAAGTAGCTTTAAACTCCTCTTCCGACTCCATCAATGCAGGAACCATTCGACTACCAATCATCTCCGCTTCGCTTTCAAATGTAAGCAATTGCAATCGATATAATTCTAATATATCTGACTCGGTAGCTTTTACAATCTCCATCTACCAACACTCCTAATTAGATTGAAAATACGTCTTCGCCGCTTTCAACCGGCCTCGTTCACAAGAGACTTGTAATTCATCCCCTGGTTCGAGTTTTACATCGCCTAATGGCACAATGTAGGTACCATTACGGCGAATACTTACGATCAATGTACCATCTGGTAATGCCAAGTCTTGTAACTGTACATCCGTATAGTTTGCCACCACAGGCACCTTCGTTTGAAAGAAGGTTTGCACCGATTCTAGATTGCTTTGACCACTCATGGCTTGCAACAAGGAATCGTAAATCGGCGGTTCTTTTAAAAGATCCGCCACAAGATAAGCCACTAGCGTAACAATACCGATAGCGTAAATGTTGGAGAAACTATTGGTCATTTCAAGAACGAGTAGAATCGCCAAAATTGGGGTCCGCATAGCGGCCGCTAACATGCCACCCATAGCACAGATAACAAATTGCGGTACAAAATCAGGAGAAATGAGCCCTAATGTGGAAAGTAAGCT
>CAKQBP010000011.1 GCA_934216375.1 uncultured Veillonella sp. | reverse complement strand
AGCGTACCATACAAGGTATTAAGCACTACACGTTTACCAAGCCACTTCCAAGCAGCCCAAAATATAGGGACGTTCAAAATAACGTTCCAAGAACCAACGGATAATCCCGTTAAATAATACAAAATCAACCCTACCCCACTAATACCAGTACTAACCAGTTTGTGAGGTAGTACAAAGGCATCTAAACCAGCACCAAAAATTGCACAACCAATAGCAACTATGACACATTGATAGACAACATCTTTATACTTGGCGAACATAGCTCCCTCCAAATTGCCATTTCACTATAAATATTCTATAATGAACTAATTAAAACATACGCTGTTTACAATGCTTTTAATAATCAAACAACAGGTATATACAAAATCATCATAAACCACTTAATGGTTATTTTCAATCACTTTATAACAGTATAAAATAAACATATTAACTGCATATAATTTGTACATTACAAACGAGGCTATTATGAGTAAAAGTTTTGAGCAACTCGGTTGCAGCAAAATTAATATTGGGCTTGCTATTACAGGTAAGCGTGACGATGGATACCACAACATCGATTCCATATTTCAATCGATTCGCCTTAGTGATTCTATTTATTTCGCTAAGCATCATTCCGTAGTATTTTCTGGTGGCGCTCCCGAATTGCCCAATTACATGCAAAAGCTCGTAAGCTATGGAGAAGATAATCTCGCACTCAAAGCTTTACGCGCCATACAGGCCTATACGGGTTGTAAAGCCGGTGCTGCCATCCACCTCCTAAAACGAGTTCCCGTTCAAGCCGGTCTTGGTGGCGGTAGTGCAGACGCAGCTGCCATGTTATTAGGCCTCAACCGCTTCTGGGACTTACGACTTACGCAAGAGGAGCTTTTAAAAATTGGTGCCTCTCTTGGCTCTGACGTACCATTCCTATTACAAGGTGGTACAGCTCGCGGAACAGGTCGTGGCGAAGTGTTAACCTATAGTCAATCGCCAGAAGCACATTGGCTATTATTAGTAAAGCCAAAGGTATCTATTTCTACAGCGGTTGCTTATGGTCGTTTCAACGGCAAATCTAAAGCCACCACAAAAACAATCGATACCGTTCTGAATCATCTTAAGAATAATGATTTACAATCTGCTTTCACTAGTAGCGCTAATACCTTCGAAGAATTATTATTTTTAGATCACAAAGAACTAGTAATATGTAAGGAATTCTTCACTAGTCGTGGTTACCCAACCATCATGACAGGCAGTGGTCCTACAATGGTGGTATTACTCAACAAACCAATGGAAGCCTTGCAGTTGCAAGAGGAGATTAAAGCAGCTGATCACGATTGGCTATCACTCATTACTAAAACATGTACACAGGAGGACTTAGTATGACAAAACGGTTACAACCTATACGACTTGATGCGTATAAACCACTAAGAGAAGTAGTAAGTGAAACATTGCGTCAAGCCATCCAAGATGGGGTGTTAAAACCTGGGGAGCGCCTCATGGAAATTCCCCTTGCTGAAGAGTTGGGCGTAAGTCGTACCCCAATTCGTGAAGCCATACGCAAACTGGAACTAGAAGGCTTTGTCGTTATGGTTCCTCGCCGCGGCACTTACGTTGCCAATATTTCTTTAAAGGATATCACTCAAGTGTTTGAAATCCGCTCTGCCCTAGAAGAACTTGCAGCAGGCCTTGCGGCAGAACGCATTACGGAAGAGGAAATCGAAACGTTGGAGAGAATGCTCGTAGAAATCGGCGATCATATGGAAAATAAAAATATGGAATCCGTCGTCGCTGCGGATGTAGAGTTCCACGAAGTCCTCTACCGCGCTTCTCGTAACGAAAGATTAGCAGACATCGTTCACAACTTGCGAGAGCAAACCTACCGCTTCCGCAGTTTTTCTATGAACCAACCAGGTCGACTTAGAAAAACTTGGGAGGAGCATCGTCAATTAGTAGAAGCTATTGCCTCTCACAATGCAGCGCAAGCTCGAAAACTAGCTCGTATTCACATGGAACATTCCGAACAAACCTTGTTGCAAGGAATGGAAGAATCGCAAGAATTTACTAAAGCATAAAAACATCCTACAAAATATTATACAAAGTAAAAATCCTTCCTATTTGTGAAGGATTTTTGTTTTACATAGTCTATAGAAATTGATACAATATCATTGATTATTATATGAATTTTTTACAGGAAAGGGAGTTTTTATGGAAGCAATGCTCAATGATGCTATATCTACCATAAACAATTATTTATGGAGTTATTTCATCATTTTTATTCTCATCGGTGCAGGTCTCTTTTTTACGATGACAACGAATTTTGTACAAATTCGCATGATTAAAGAAATGATTCGCCTCGTAATTAACGGCGCAGGTAGTTCTACAGAAAAAAATCATGTATCCTCATTCCAAGCATTCTGTGTTAGTACCGCATCTCGTGTAGGTGTTGGTAATATCGCAGGTATAGCTATTGCCGTTGTACTTGGTGGCCCTGGTGCCATTTTCTGGATGTGGGTTATCGCACTTATCGGTGCTGCCACTGGCTTCATCGAATCTACATTAGCACAAATCTACAAAGAACCTGTTGCTAAAGGCGGTTTCTACGGTGGACCAGCATACTACATTCGCTATGGTCTAAACAATAAAGCATTATCTGTTCTATTCGCTATCTTAATCAGTATTACCTATGGCTGGATTTACAATTCTGTACAAGCCAATACATTAGCTGCATCTCTCCAGGTTTTCAACCTTGATGTATCCTATACAGGCGCTGTAGTGGCAGTCCTCCTTGGCATTATTATTTTCGGTGGTATCAACCGCGTTGCAAAAGCATCTGAAATCATCGTTCCTATCATGGCGATTTTATACATTGCTACTGCATTATTCGTGGTAATTATGAATATTACCCAATTCCCACATGTAATCTATACTATTTTTTCCTCCGCGTTTGAGCCTGTTGCAGCAGGTGGTGGCTTATTAGGTGCTACTGTCATGAATGGTATCAAACGGGGGCTCTTCTCTAACGAAGCTGGTGAGGGTTCTGTTCCAAACGCAGCCGCTACTGCAGCTGTTAACCACCCTGTCGAACAAGGGCTTGTACAAGCATTCGGCGTATTTCTTGATACCTTTATCATTTGTACAGCTTCTGCTTTCATCGTACTCATCGTGGGTGATTACAGCACTACAGGTCTAACAGGTATTGCTCTTGTACAACATAACCTAGCTCAACAGCTTGGTTCTTGGGCTCCTACAGCCGTAGCCATTTTCATCGTTATGTTCTCCTTTAGCTCCTTAATTGGTAACTATTACTACGGTGAAATCAATATTAGCCACTTAACAAATAAACGATTCTACCTACATTTGTTCCGTATTGGCGTAATTCTTATGACATTTGTTGGCTCTATTGCCTCTCTAGATCTCGTATGGAACCTAGCCGATTTATTCATGGCTTTCTTAGTATTAACTAACGTAAGTTCCATCGTACGCATGGGGCGCACAGTAGGTCTTGCGCTTGATGACTATATCAAACAACGTAAAGCAGGTATTGAAACGCCAGTATTTAACCGTTCTATTCTAAACCACACGTACGGCATCGTATGGTGGGGTGATGGTCAAACTACAGACTCCTCCGTACCTCCTACTCCGATTGAAGATACTGTGGAAAAATAAAATATATCGACATATGAGGCTGGTGAAAGTATCTTTCACCAGTCTTTTTCCTATAATCTTTAAAATAGTTTATTAGTACATATATAAAAATCTATATTTTTCAGAATATAGATCTTTATTTTTTTGTAAAAGTATCCATTTTCATAGATAAAAACATCGTTCATTAGCAGATTGTACTGTGATAAAGATCATAGTAATTATCTATATTTTTACAACCTTCAAAGGTCAAAAACTATAGAATATATTTATGAAAATATAAAGGGTATTCTGTTTACAATGTCGAATATTTAAGTGTGCGATATAATTAGCACTAATTAAACTATTAATTTACTCTATTATCCAGGAGGTAATTATGAGCGGTTATAACCCATATGAAAACATGTTAAACACGTTAGACGTAGCAGCTGAAAAGCTCGGCTATACTCGTAGCGAATACGAAGTGTTACGTCACCCAGAACGGGAACTAAAAGTAGCAGTTCCTCTTCAACTCGACAATGGTGAAGTTCGCGTATACGAAGGCTATCGTTGCCAACATTCCACATTGCGTGGTAGTGCTAAAGGCGGTCTTCGCTTCCATCCGGATTCTGATGAAAACGAAGTGCGTGCACTTGCGGCTTGGATGACTATTAAAAACGCTATCGCTAACATTCCTTATGGCGGTGGTAAAGGGGGCATCAAAGTCGATCCAAAAACGTTAAACCCTCGTGAATTAGAACGCTTAACTCGTAACTTTGTACGCCGTATTGCTCCAATCATCGGTGTTAATACTGACGTTCCAGCTCCAGACGTAAATACAAATGCCCAAATCATGAGCTGGATCGCTGACGAATACAGCACATTAAAAGGCGAATGGAGCCCAGGTATCGTTACAGGTAAACCAATCGAAGTAGGCGGTTCCTTAGGCCGTAATGAAGCGACTGGTCGCGGTTGCCTCATCGCATTGCAAAGCTACCTCGCTAAGAAAAACTTGGATATCAAAAACCTTACTGTTGCAGTTCAAGGCTTTGGTAACGTAGGTTCCGTAGGTGCTCGTCTCATTGCACAAGCAGGTGCAAAAGTTGTGGCTATCGGCGACGTAAGCGTTAACATCTACAATCCTAACGGTCTCGATGTTGAAAAAGCATACGAATATGCTAACTCCCATGGTCGTTCCCTCGAAGGTTACAGCGAACCAGGCATGACTACAATTGGGCCTCAAGAGTTATTGGCTCAACCAGTTGATGTATTATACATGGCAGCCCTTGAGAACCAATTAAACAAAGACAACATGGAAAATATCCAAGCTAAGATCATCTTGGAAGGCGCTAATGGCCCTACTACTAATGATGCGGATAAATACTTCTATGAAAAAGGCATCGACATCATCCCTGACGTTCTTGCTAACGGCGGCGGCGTAGTTGTATCCTACTATGAATGGGTACAAAATAAGGCAAGCTTCTACTGGACTGAAGAAGAAGTTAATGAAAGATTAACTAAGAATATGCAAAATAGCTTCGAAGCTGTTTGGGAAATGCAACATAAATACAATGTACCTCCTCGTCAAGCAGCGTACATGGTTGCTCTTGAACGCCTCGTAGTTGAAACTAGATGGCGTGGCTATAATTGCTAAACTCCTATACCTCCATACATTTTAGCCATAAAAAAGGCGTAAGCTCGATTTGAGCTTACGCCTTTTTGTTTGCCTATAAACCTTTTTATTTACCTGCAAGTCCCAGTTGAAAGATCTAAAGATGTTCAATTACTTACTTAGTTTTATTAGCAAACTACTTATTATTAGTTTTATTTGAAAGCACCTAACAAAGCTGCCATGCTAGGACGACTGATTAAAGCTTTCACCAATACAGAACCAAGAATAGCTGGAATAGTTTGACCAACGATAAGATTCAACACTAATGGCCAGTACGGTAGCCCAAGTAATGGGCTGAGCCACAATGGAACACATAATGCAGGCACAAAGACGATTGGAAGTATTACCCACCAAGTGCTGAGGCCAAGCTTGCGCATTCCTACGATGATGCCAGTCGTCAATACGCCCACACCAAAGCCTCCCATCATATCGAAGATGCCAAGACCACCGAATAGGAAGTTAGAAATGAGGTTGCCAATCCCCATGGGAATCACCAAGAACGGAAAGGCATAAGCAAGTGCATATAATGATGTTGCTATACGAATTTGATAAGCCCCGAAGGAAACGCTTTGCGTTACATACAATACAACGATGTACAATGCCACAACCATGGCAGAAATAGTCAATTTGCGTGTAGAAATCATAACACTCACCTCCTCAAAATAAAAAAAGCATGGCAAAACTACCATGCTATAAATGCTTATGAATTTCCGTAGTTTTGTTTAGAGACAGGATGGTTTCAAACTGTCTTATTTAGTTGTGCGCTTATAATATCATATATTTCCAATATTTACAAGTCACGGGTAGATTAAAGTGGCCTGTGACAGTAACTACTATCGGGGCAATGTTTGCAAGGACGGGGTGTCAGAAAATACCTTTCCTCATCGCTCCACTGGCGAACCGGTCATCGGCCTAGGGCCTCGACCTGCCAAAGTCGCTCTTTGAAAAGGTATTTTCTTCCACTTCGAATTTAGCAAATCAACATTACAGTTATGTAGTGACTCAAAAGGCCACTTTAAAGCACTATACTTCTATGTATTATTTATCTACACTATATTATCTTATAGCCTGCCCACAACTTGTCTAAGCCAGTTTATGGGAGTTATAGTGCTGGGTCTTCGACTCCGTTTGCGTGGAAGGCTTTTGCTCTGTCGATACAGGTACCGCAGTGTCCGCATGGTTTGTCTCCGCCTTCGTAGCAGGACCAGGTTAAGTGGTATGGTACTCCGAGGCGTAGGCCTTCTTTTACGATGTCTGCTTTATTGTGGTTAATGAATGGTGCTTCTAAGGAGCATTCTTTACCGGATCCTTCAAAGATGGCGTCGCCCATGGATTTGTAGAAGTGTTCTGTACAGTCAGGGTATGCATTGCCCGCCGCATCATCGCTATGAGCACCGTAATAGATATAGCCACAGTCTAGAGATAACGCCAGGGATGCTGCCGCAGATAGGAATAGACCATTTCTAAACGGTACATAAGTACTCACCGTACCTTCCCCTTCTGCATCTTGTTGTTCTTTGTAGGAACCTTTCGGAATGTCTTCACTAGATTGTGCTAACAAGGAGCAGTTACTAAAGGCAAATAGCTTGGTAACATCCATCGTTTTACCTTCGATACCATAGTGTTCTAAAATAGCTACGGCAGCTTCTAATTCTTTACTATGTTTTTGACCATATTGAATCGATAAAGGCACTACATTATCTTTACCAAATCGTTCAATGGCAAGGGCCAAACAAGTAGTACTATCTACGCCACCGCTAAAAAGAACGACGGCCTTTTGTTTTTGAGCCATATTATCTCCTTATTCTGAATAACAGTTTTCAAAATATCTCGAACAATAAAGAATACAGACATAGATATATATTTCAATAATATATATATTTCGATAGTAAAAGTCCTAATGCTATTACAACAGCCTCATCCGTAGATGAGGCTGTGCATTTACATTCGCTGAAATTTTATAGATCAATAACCAATTCTACTGGACAGTGATCAGAGCCAAAGATTTGTTGGTGAATCTTAGCTTCTTGGATTTTATCGTCAAGACGTTTAGATGTGATGAAATAGTCAATTCTCCATCCTGTATTTCGTTCACGAGCTTTCCCCATGTAGGACCACCAGCTGTATTCTTCAATCGCATCTGGATAGAGATGGCGGAATGTATCTGTAAAGCCTGCACCTAAGAGCTCAGTCATTTTAGCACGTTCTTCATCGGAAAAGCCCGCATTTTTACGATTTGTCTTAGGGTTCTTAAGGTCTATTTCCTGATGAGCTACGTTCAAATCACCACAAAGAATCACTGGTTTTTTCTTATCTAGTTCAAGCAAATAATTACGGAACGCATCTTCCCAAGTCATACGATAGTCGAGGCGTGCCAATTCTCGTTGGCTATTAGGTGTGTAGCAGCATACTAAATAGAAATTATCATATTCAGCAGTGATAACACGGCCCTCTTGATCGTGCTCTTCAATGCCGATACCATTAGTTACAGACAAAGGCTTAATGCGCGTGAATACGGCAGTACCACTATACCCTTTTTTCACAGCGCTATTCCAATATTGCTCATAACCTGGCAACTCTAAAGAAATTTGGTCAGGTTGCAATTTAGTTTCTTGCAAACAAAAAATATCAGCATCTAATTCGTTAAAGGATTCCATAAATCCCTTTGTTACAGCGGCGCGGAGGCCGTTTACATTCCAAGAAATTAATTTCAATTCTTACTCCTTTGCGATCATTCACATCAATCTAATAGTATTCACCGTATGTAACTTGGTGAAAGTCTCTTTCACATAAAATATAAGCCAAGTTTTTGCTTAATGTAAGCTAATCTAACGATTATATGTTAGCGATATTACTGCTTTTTATGTTTCTTAGCATGTCTTGCTTCAGCACGAGCCTTGCGAGCTTTTTCGTTGGCCTTAAGGTCGCTTTCACGTTTTTCACGGAAATAATTAGCCACCGTCGACAAGATAAGAATCACCAATACTGTTACATTAAACATACCTGGTCCAAAGGTATAAATATGATAACACATATAGCCAAAGGCAACGACCGTTAATAGTTGTTTTAATAGATTCATTCGCCCTCCTATGTTAGTTTAATGTTTCTACACCAGTATTAAGTGGGAAGCCTTCATAGGTTACCCAGTCACTAGAACTACCAACATATAAAGCAGATTCAAGCCCTACTTCGCTCATGGTTAACAACGCATTACAAGCAGTGACACCAGACCCACAGTACGTTACAACTGGCCGATTTTGGTAAATTTCGTTGTAATACTCGGCCTCTAAGTCTTTCAAAGACTTAGGCCCATCTACAGTATAACCACTTTCATAAAAGTGATTAACAGCGCCAGGGATATGGCCTGTCATCCCATCCATCGTATCTACTTGAGATCCATCATAACGGAATGGCGCACGAGCATCAATGATAACATGATCTCCGCTTTCACTAGCCTTGAGTACCTCATCACGGCTCATAACCATATGCGTTTGCAACTCGTAGTTAAAGATAGATGGTTCAGCAGGTAATGGAGTCGGCTCTTTAGTTAAAAGATGGCCCTCTCTAACCCAACGTTCAACACCACCAGACAATACACGTACATCAGTTAAGCCCATGTAGCGCAACGTCCACCAAAGACGACCCGCTAAAAATAGCCAAGAATCATATACTACAACCTTGGAGTTGCGAGTGATACCATAAGACTCAAAGGTATGAGCCAATCGTTCCATATCTGGCAACGGATGACGACCACCATGCTCGCCCAAAGGACCTGTTAAATCCTTATCTAAATCTACCGCATAAGAACCCTTAATATGGCCCTTTTTATAATCTTGATACCCTCGAGCATCTAAAATGATGACCTCATCGAAACAAGCTAATAATTCTTTAGGAGTGATAAAATTTGACATATTGTACTCCTTTCTTTGATTATATCGAAAAATACAAATCTGATAATATTATTATATACGAGTACAACGGGATATACAATAAAATGCTACTGATATTAAAAACTCATCACAATTGCGTAACCCATCTTCAATGGCAGATAATACATTACGCCCTTCCCCATTAGCAATAAGTTCCGAAGATGTAGCAAAATTGATTAATTGATTCGATTCTGACATAACGAACTCCCTATATAATGAATACTATACTTGCTATTATACCAGCCGCAGCTACAACGTCTAGAGAGTATATAGTTTTACTTTTAAAAGTATATTTTTATAACAGCTTACAGCCTCATTCATCAATTAATCGCTAATTATAAATATAAATATACATTTAAATCTAACATTTTCATCTATTCCTTATAATTATCGTATCTATACGTCTTTTTTGCCACGTAAAGTTGTGATATAATGTAAATAATTACTCTTAGGACATTAGTCTGTCCAAATGGATCCAAAAGAGTTAGTGTGTTTTCAAGGAGCGTGCGCAGTTGAAAAAGGGGTACATCAAGTTAATAGCAGCCATTGTGCTTGGTGCTGCTATTATCGGTGGTGGGATCTATGGGGTGTATACACTCTTATCATCCAATACAACGACAATTTTATATCGATCAACCGTTGACGATAAAATCAACGCCATACGACCTTATATTGTTGCATTAGATGCATATAACTCATACAGTGTAGCCTATGCTAGCCAATTACAGCCAACTCTTGAAGAGTTGCGCAATGGGTCTCATAATACGACGATTACCTTACCTAAATATAAGGAACTTAAAGCTGCATTAGAGGTAGCAAAACAAGATAGTTCTACGCCCTATGAAGATGTAAACCAAGCAACAAATGATGTCCTCGTAGTACTTGATCAAATTATTCCTATTGCTGATCAGTTGCAATCTTACTATGTGGAACGTCGTTATGAAAAGGATAATTATAAAGGTAGCGATGAGCTGGCAGCTCAATATGTACCTTTAGCAGAACAGTTCTACGCTACATATAATGCATTAGACTTAGCTTTAGATAATCGTAATAATGAGCTTTATAACGAACGCATGACTGAGTATCAGGGAGAAAAACGGGAAAATGCGGTTAACTTTATAGAGATAAATCTCATAACAGCACAAACTATTGACCTTATTGATCCAGATGGGAATACAGACACTCAAAAGGTAGAATCAAACTTACAACAAATTACACAACGCCTCAATAAATTACAACCTGGTACTACACCAGAAGTACAAAATGCGGTAAGAGAGTATCAAGACTCAGTAAAAGAATTTGTTGCAGAGGCACGCAACTACATTATTATCAACTCATCTTATGGCGAAGCTTATACGCAATTATTTACCAAGTATAATAAAATGATTGGCAAGGCCAATGCAGTTAACATGGCAGACTTAGATGTAACAGAAAAAAAATAATATTTAGATAACACAAAGGACTAGCCCATGCGAGCTAGTCCTTTTATTTTTATGTAAGCAGCAAACTTTATTTCTTTTTCAAATCTTTTGTAATGATGTAATATTCAGACGGTGTTATCTTGATACCATCAATATGTTTATTACCTACAATATTAATTTTAGGATACCCAAGGAATAATGCTACAGCGTTATCTAACATCAGTTGTTGGGCATTGATAACCGCATTACGACGCACCACTGGATCGCTACTACTTTCACCAAGAGCCAACAATTCATCGAAACGAGGATTAGAGAAGCCAGACCCATTAGTTTCAACGCCTGTACCCCAATATTGTTTCAAGAACCATACTGGTTGACCCGTATTAGCGGTTACAACACTGGAGATAATCATATCATAATCACCAGATTGAGATAATGTGTCGATAACCGCATAATCTACGATTTTAATTCGTAAATCTACACCGATTTTTTTGTAGTCCGCTTGTAATGCTTCCGCATATAATGGCAATTCAGGACGAGTCGTGTAGGCATAAAAATCAAGTACGAGGTTTTCACCATCTTTATCGACAATGCCATCACCATTCGTATCTTCATAGCCTTCTCGTTTAAGTAATTCTTTAGCGCGCTCTACATTATATTTATTAGGATCACGTAATTGGTTAAAACCATAATCGATGGATGGCGGCAATGGAGCCTTACCAGCTACAAACGTATCTTTCATGAGATTTTTCGCATAAGACTCACGGTCTGCTGCTGCAATGAGGGCTGCACGAAGATTTGGATTTCGTAGTTTCCCCTTTTGCCCCATACGAACAAATACGTCACGCAAGGAAGACATTTCATAGATAGTAAAGTTCTTATCATTTTGGAAGATACTATATTCACCAGGTCCAATGCTAATAGCCATATCTACATCACCAGATTGTAATGCCATAGCACGCGTATTCGCATCATTAATGGAAGGGATCTCAACCTTGGCAAAGCCTGCTTTACCATCCCAGTAATTATCATTACGTTTTAGTTCAGCACGCTCTTTTGTGAAAGAGGATACTACATATGGACCAGTACCAATAGGACCTTCCTTTGCAATATCACGACCATTCGCCTCTGCTGTCACATCCATAATCAAAAACAATGGATCTCCTAACAAGTTGGGCAAGTTATAATATTCCTTGTCAGTCTTGATGGTCAACTCCTGACCGTTAGCAGTAATTTCTGTATAGTTAAAGAACGTTTTTGCTCGTTTACTTTTAGCAAAAGTTCGTTCTAAAGATGCTTTTACCGCCTCAGCTGTCAAACTATTACCATTTGAGAATTTAACTTTATCATTGATGGTGAAAGTCCATGTTAACTTGTCATCACCTTGCTTCCAAGAGGTGGCAAGCCAAGGCGTTGCTTTCATTTGATCATCAAACTTGATAAGCGTTTCACCTATACCAAATCGTACAACGGCCCAACTAAAATAATTTTCCGTTGGTTCTAATGTGCCAGCAAAACTAATAGCCCCTACCTTTAATACATCATTAGATGAAGCAGAATCTTGATTTATACAACCAACAGTTCCGAGCATAGTCACACCAAGGGTCATACCAATTAGTAAAGCCTTGCGTAATCCTTTCATTTATACACCTACCTTTCTACACACATCAACTATCTATTTATACTCAGATACTCACTATTTTTTGCATTAACATAATCTAGTAAATATAACCTGCTTTTACAATAGTTAATATAAAAAAATCTATGTACATCACTTCATATGAGCATATCTTGTTATACCCATAGGGGTATATTTTATACAGTCAACTATACTATATATTAGGTGTTAACACAATGTATAATTTGAGAAACATTTCAATATATTTATTAAAAAATTTCATATCTTAACTATGCATAAAAATAGCAGTTAGTCTTGAAACTAACTGCTATTTTAAGTTTACCTATCCGATGTAACTCTCTACATTTCAAATTTATGCTTTTGAAATTTTGAAAGTAAATTTTCCTATTAAGCTTCTAATGCAGCCTCATCCAAGGTAAGCGGCTTATGATCTTGGCCAATTTCAAAGATAGAGCTCAATAAAACCTTTGTATATGGATGTTTTGCATCCGCCAAGTGGAAAGCATCTAGTTCTTCAACGATAGCACCTTTGTACATTACGACCACCTTGTGGCACATCGTACGAATAAAGGCAATATCATGAGCAATAAATAGGTATGTTAAATTTTTCTTTTTTTGTAAACGCGCCAAAAGGTACGCAATGGAGTCTTGTACAGATACGTCTAGAGCACTAGTAGCCTCGTCTAACACCAGGATTTCGGGCTCTAAAACGATAGCACGAGCAATGGCAACACGTTGGCGTTGACCACCAGACATTTCATGAGGATAACGATGCATAAACTCACGTGGTAAATCTACCATTTCCAAATAGTCACCTGCGATTTGCTCTTCCTTTCCCTTTTCAAGAAGACCAAAATTATAGAGTGGCTCGAGGATGATATCTTTGACCTTCATACGTGGATTAAAAGCTGCAGATGGATCTTGAAATACCATTTGAATCTTTTTACGATATTCTTTCGTTTGTTCAGAGTTCATATGTTGAATCTCTACACCATCTACATAAATCTCGCCTTCCGTAATAGGAAGCATCTTCATGATCATACGAACCAATGTTGTTTTCCCAGAGCCAGATTCACCTACAATACCAAGGGACTGACCTTTTTCGAGAGTTATATTAATATCCTTACATGCTTCGAGCTCACCACCAGTAGGAAGTGGGAATCGTTTATATACATTCTTAATTTCTACTGCGTAATTAGTCAATGTAACGACCTCCTCCCAATGTTGGCACAGCGTCTTTTAGTTGTTTCGTATATTCATTAGATGGATTTTCCAAAATATCTTGTGGGGTTCCAGCATCTACAACACAGCCCTTTTTCATAACAATAATATAGTCAGACATATACGCTGCTACACCAAGGTTATGAGTTACCATGACTATTGCAGAATTATGCTCTTTAGCTAGTTCAAGCATTTGCATAACCACTTGAGATTGTGTTGTTACATCGAGTGCAGATGTCGGTTCGTCACCGATGAGTAATGCTGGGTCCAATGCTAACGCCATAGCAATACCAACACGTTGACGTTGACCACCAGATAATTCGTGTGGATAACGGCGCAATATATCCGCTCCATTAGGAAGAGATACAGATTCTAATAACTCAATTGCTCGTCGATCACATTCATCATTAGTGATTTCAATATGAGATGTAAACAATTCTCTAAATTGTTTACCAATGCGAACAATTGGATCTAATGCACTACCACTATCTTGGAAAATCATAGCCATATCTTTACCACGTATGGCTCTCCATTCTGACTTAGATAGGGTACGAAGGTCGTGACCGTTAAAGATCATTGTACCGTCTGTAACCTCACCACCTACAGGTAATAAACCCATGAGGGCCCGGATTACAGTAGTTTTACCGGATCCGGACTCACCTACAATGGTTAATACCTTACCGCGTTCCAAGGTAAAGTTCACATCCATAACAGCAGGCACACCTTGGTACGCAATGTTAAGGTTTTCTACAGTTAGTATGTTTTCTGCCATTATAGCTCCTCACTATTTTGTAATTTTGTTAGTAATCCAGTAGTAATCACTTGGGTACATTACAGCACCTTTCAAGTAAGAACCTGTAACGATATTAGTTTTAGGATAGCCTAAGAATAATGCAGCACCATCATTCATCAACAATTGTTGAATTTGGATTGCGTAATCA
>CAKQBP010000010.1 GCA_934216375.1 uncultured Veillonella sp. | reverse complement strand
GGTGTTATCTTAACATTCTCCTTTATCTTCCGTTTTGCAGGCGCTCTTTGGAACCGAGGGGATAGATTATTACCTAAATTCCGTCAAAAACGGTATTGGTACGGTCTTAAAGAAACAACATTGCACTATTTAATGATTCCTCAAAAACATGAACATCATTGGCTTCGTAATTCCTTAGCTAGAACTGCGTATATGATGGTATATATTATGTTCTTCTTTGAAATCTTAACGGGTTTTGCAATGTATTCGATGATTGAGCCTAATGGTGTTCTAGGAATGTTATTTTCACCAGTGGTTACATTATTTGGTGGGGAATACAAAGTCCATGTTATCCATCACTACATTGCGTGGGGATTCTTGTTCTTTACTATTGTTCACGTGTATATGGCATTCCGAGAAGATGTTATGGAGGAATCGGGCGAAGTATCGGCTATGGTTTCCGGTATGAAATATTACGCTCATGACCCAATTGATATTGAAGACCTCAATGGTAAACGTCGTCGTGGGGAACGTATTGATAAACCATCTGGTACTACATACCGTCCAAGTGATCCTAATGATCCTAGAGAAAGAGAATTACAAGAAAATGATTAATACAAGTACTGATATCATCAGTGGCTTGGAACAATACGCGGACTCAGAGGGTCCGCGTATTGATTTAAACAGCCTTTATGATGATGGAGATAATGAAATTGTCCTACTTGGAGTCGGTAATATTTTGCTTACCGATGAGGGGTTAGGTGTTCATGTAGTAAAAGAATTGAAAGAATCTTTCACATTCACGCCTGCAATTTCCATTATTGACGGTGGCACTATGGGAATGGAATTACTTACGTATATGCGTGGTATGAAGAAAATCCTTCTTGTAGACGCTATTAATGGCGGAGATGCTCCAGGAACTATATATGAATTTCCTCATAAGGAATTGGAACAATATTTTACGGAACATATTTCTGTACATGAAGTAGGGATGCAAGATATTCTACGAATTCGTGCCATTCAAGAGGATCCATTGGAAGATGCAGTAGTTATTGGTGTGGAACCGGAATCATTGGAAATTGGTTTCAAACCTAGCGAGCCAGTACAATGTGCCTTGCCTGAGGTTAAAAAACGTATTTTGCATGTCCTACGAGAATGGGGCGTAACAGTTGAGCCTAAAGCATAAAGTGGAAATTTCATATAATGTATAGATATCTTATAGAATGTAAAGATGGTTTCTGTATAGGAGTATTTATGATTGAAAATTATGGTAATGTTCGCGCCGTTTTAAATGAGTTGCGTTTGGCTCTAAAAAATTTGCGTGAAAATGGTGAGACATATTCGATTTATATTGAAAAAACAGGTTTAACAGAGGAAGAACAAGTTGAAGTATTGGAAACACTTGGACGGGGTCATATTACGATTAACTTTAATGAAACTGATCAACCTGTAGAATGGTATGAATCACAATTTTCTGGAATCTGGATTGGGACTTATAAAAATGGTCGTGATGACTCTATTTTACATACAGTAGAGGTTGCTAAATATCCAGTTGTAGCTGGTGCTTATATAGAAGATATGGAACTGGCGGAGGAAGATTTACAATCTTGGATTGATGCTGCTGGATTATAGTAAAGGAGACCCTTAACGGGTCTCTTTTTCATGAAAGATAGATGAAATTAGGCGTTTTTGATAATTTTATGATAAAAATTCATATAAATTTTTGATTAATAGTTGATAAAGCTAGAAATAATCATATTTGTTTCTATATTAATAAAATAAATATTTTTTATAAATTACTTTATTAAGTAGTTTTACGAATAAATTTATATAAAATTAATTCGTTTAGCTTATATAAAGGATAAATGAAGTGTTTCATTGGTGTTTTACAGAGAAATAGCTTATTTACTGGCTTTATAAACATTATTAGGTCTATTGTTAACCTTTAGCATTTGCCTTAATTTACTAATTAACATAAAATATGTGAGTAAAATACTTTGGAGGATTTATGTTACTTTCTATTGTAGTGCCTGTATATAACGAAGAGGAAAATATAGCGAACTTTTATAAAGCTGTAACTGATGTTATGTCAGGTCTCACGTATGATTATGAATTAATCTTCGTGGATGATGGATCTAGTGATTCGTCAGCTATGATACTACGTGAAATTGCATTCAATGATAAACATGTTAAAGTGTTATTGCTAGCTCGTAACTTTGGGCATCAAACGGCACTTACATGTGGGCTTGATTATGCTCATGGCGATGCAGTCATTACAATGGACGGTGATATGCAGCATCCACCTGCATTGATTCCTGAACTAGTTCGATTATGGGAATCAGGGTATGATGTGGTGCGTACCATACGCGATTCAACTGATGACGCTAGTTGGGCTAAATCTTTCACATCTAAGTATTATTACAAACTGATGAACAAAATGGCCGATGTTCCTATTGTTGAAGGTGGGTCCGATTTCCGCCTCATGAATAGTAAAGCATTGGGCACGTTGAAACGATTCAGAGAACATGGTCGATTTTTGCGCGGTATTGTCGGTGCCTTAGGGTACAGACAAGCAGAGTTGCACTTTGTGGCACCACCTCGATTTGCAGGTGTCTCAAAGTTTAGTGTGCGTAAAATGATTCGATTTGCTCTCGATGGTGTAACCGCTTTTTCAAGGGTGCCTTTACGGGCCGCCTTGTATGTAGGTGTACTTTGTGGTGGAATGAGCTTTTTGCTCATCTTACATCTTTTGTATGTATATCTTACAGGACAAGCTTTGAATGGGTGGACAACCTTGGGTGTATCAATCTTGTTTATTGGTGGAATTCAACTCGTCGGACTGGGAATTATTGGCGAGTATGTAGGTCGTATTTTTGAAGAGGTGAAGCAACGGCCTTTGTATTGGGTTAAGTCAGCTATAAATTTTGAAGAGCATGAAGAGGCTCCGTTACTCGGGCCAAGCAGTGCAGATGTTTTTATGGCACCAGAGGCTTATACTAACAAAAGCAAAGAAGACTAGCTGTATTTGTGAATGCAAATAAATAGACGGTTAGTATATTTTGAATAAATAACTTACTTTAAAAGTTTTTTGGAAAGGAAGCATATGAAGTCAAAATATAGTAAGGTTAAAATAACGGCATTAACATTAACTTTTGTGTGTGCCACAACAGCCATGGTTGGCGCAACAACATTACAATATGGTGATAAGGGCAAAAGTGTTACAGCGGTTCAACAACAACTAATTAAACACGGCTATAATGCTACAGATAAAAATGGTGTATATGGTAAGGAAACGAAGTGGGCAGTTCGTCTGTTCCAACAAGATCGTGGCCTTCCAGTGGATGGTATCGTAGGCCCTGCTACGTATAATGCATTGATGGGCGCGCCTCGTTCTACGAAGGCAGTATTGACCCAAAATGCAGCGACTAAAGCAGTAGCAACGAAATCCGCTTTTACAAACAGTAATGCGACATCCCGTCGTATCGCTGGTCATTCCATTAATGGCAAGAACGTTAAATTAAACAATATTACGAAAAATGAAACACCTAGTAGCATTCACGCAATCTTGGCAGAAGCTGACAAATACCGTGGTGTACCATATGTATTTGGCGGTACAACTCCAAGTGGCTTTGATTGCTCCGGTTACGTTAAATATGTATTTGAAAAACAAGGTATTTCCTTACCGCGTTTGGCAGATGAACAGTATAACGTAGGTGTTGAAGTTTCTCGTGCAAACTTGAAAGCAGGGGATTTGGTATTCTTCGAAACATATGAACCAGGTCCATCTCACTCCGGTATTTATATTGGTGATGGCAAGTTCATCAGCGCCACTTCCAGTCGTGGTGTTGCAGTAGCAGATCTTGATACTGGCTATTGGGGTGAACGTTACATCGGCGCAAAACGCGTTGTACGCTAATTTAATAACTAGCTATAAAAGAGGCTATACGAATCAATTTTGTTTTGTTGATTTGTATAACCTCTTTTTTTATGTTTATTATTTATGATTTAACTAGCATTGACTAAATTTGACCTTTACTTTTATTGTAAAAAATATGGCTTTAAAATTATATTTTTTAAGGTTTGCTTGAATTGGTGTGAAAGTGCGTAAATTCCGCATAATCTCAATGTTTTTAATAGATTTTATATCGTTTTTGAGTTATAATGAAGAGTAAATAATTTTAGGAGGAATATACACATGAAGGGTAATGAACTGCGTCAAGCATACTTGCAGTTTTTTGAAAGTAAAGGACATTTAAAATTAGATAGTTTTTCTCTTATACCAGAAAACGATCCGTCTTTGTTATTGATTGGGGCAGGTATGGCGCCATTAAAGCCTTTCTTTACAGGTAAATTGGTACCTCCTTGTCATCGTATTACAACAAGCCAAAAATGTATGCGTACTGGTGACCTTGAAAATGTAGGCCGCACAGCTCGTCACCATACATTCTTTGAAATGCTTGGTAACTTCTCCTTCGGTGATTACTTCAAAAAAGAAGCGATTCACTGGGCTTGGGAGTTCTTAACTGAGGTTATTAAACTCGATAAAAATAGACTATATGTCACTGTATATCCAGATGACCAAGAAGCGTATGATACATGGCATAATGATTGTGGTGTAGAGGAAAGCCACATTACACGCCTTGAAGATAACTTCTGGGAAATTGGTGAAGGCCCTTGTGGTCCTGACAGTGAAATCTTCTTCGACCAAGGTCCTGAACATGGTTGTGATGACCCTAATTGTGCACCAGGTTGTGACTGCGATCGCTATCTTGAAATCTGGAACTTAGTATTTACACAATTCAATAAAATGCCAGATGGGTCTTATGAACCATTACAACACAAAAATATTGATACAGGCGCCGGTCTTGAACGATTGGCTTCCGTATTGCAAGGTTGTAAAACAAACTTTGAAACTGATTTGATTTTCCCTATTATTGAAGCTACTGCAAAACGGGCTGGAGTGAAATACAATGAAGATCCAAATACAGATGTTTCTTTGAAGGTTATTGCTGACCATGCTCGTGCTGTCACAGCATTGATTTCCGATGGTGTGTTACCGTCTAATGAAGGTCGCGGCTACGTATTGCGTCGTATTTTACGCCGTGCTGTACGTCATGGACGTTTACTTGGTATCGAAGGTATCTTCTTAACACCTCTTATTGATGTAGTCGTAGACATTCTAGGACCTGGTATTAAATCCATCGCTGAGAAACAAGATTTTGTTAAACGTGTTGTACAAAACGAAGAAGAACGCTTTAACCAAACGTTGGAACAAGGTCTTGAGTTGTTAAACTCTTTAATTGATACATTAGCTGCTGAAAAAGCAATTGTTGTTCCTGGTACAGAAGTATTTAAACTATATGATACATATGGATTCCCTTGGGAATTAACAGAGGAAATAGCTTCTGAACGCGGCTTTACAATCGACCATGAAGGTTTTGAAGCTGCTATGAAAGAACAACGCGAACGCGCTCGTGAAGCTCGTGTAAAAGAAGATGCGAAGGTAGCAACACCAGACATTACATTCTTGAAAGATGAAGAACTTGTTGAAGATGAAGCAGAAACTGCATCTTCCGTATTGATGCTTGGTAAAGGTTCTGAACGCTTACAAACAGCTGCTGACGGTGATGAAATTACTGTTATTGTACGCACTACTCCTTTCCATGCTGAAGGGGGCGGTCAATTAGGTGATACAGGCTTTATCGTAGGCCCAATGGGTAAGGTAGAGGTTTATAATACAAAACGTTTACCAGAAGGCACTGTATATCATATCGGTACTGTTGTAGAAGGTTCTATCTCTGAAGGTGATGATGTAACACTTGAAGTGGATACAAATCGTCGCGCAGCAATGGCCCGCAATCATACAGCAACACACTTGTTACATGCAGCATTGAAAAAGGTTCTTGGCGAGCATGTTAACCAAGCTGGTTCTCTAGTAACTCCTGATTACTTGCGTTTTGACTTCACTCATTTTTCCCCTGTAACACAAGAGGAACTTGATCAAATTGAAGCACTTGTAAACGAAGAAATTTTAAAAGCTACGGACCTAGCTATCGCTGAAATGTCAATGGACGAAGCAAAAGCGAAAGGTGCGATGGCACTCTTTGGTGATAAATATGGCGATGTAGTTCGCGTTGTAGAGGTTCCTGGCTTCTCCGTTGAATTATGTGGTGGTTCTCATGTAGGCAATACAGCTTTCATTAGTTCTTTCCGTTTAACATCTGAAGCTGGTATCGGTTCTGGTGTACGTCGTATTGAAGCGATTACAGGTCGTGCAGCTCTCGATGCAGCAAAACAAGATCGTTTGACTATTGAACGCATGGCAAGCGAGCTTAAAACTAAAGTTCCTCAAATAGAAGAACGCTTACACCAAGTGTTGACAGAAGCTAAAGACACAGCAAAAGAATTAGAACAAATTCGTAAAGAAGTTTCGGCAGCGGGTGCAGCTGACATCGTTGCTGGTAAAGTTGTGATAGGTGATGTTGGATTTGTTGCCGCAGCTGTAAAAGCATCCTCTATTGATGAATTACGCGACTTAGCTGATATGGGCCTTGATAAATTGAATGGCTCTGGTGTGGTTCTTGTAGGCGCTGCTATGGGCGATGATAAGGTAAACTTTGTATGTAAAGTGTCTAAAGATGTCGTTGCTAAAGGTGCAAAAGCAGGTAATATTGTTAAAGCAGCAGCTCAAGTAGCTGGAGGTAATGGCGGTGGCCGTCCAGATATGGCACAAGCAGGTGGTAAAGAGCCAGCTAAATTAATGGAAGCATTAAAAGCTGGTGGTGAAGCCTTAAAATCTATGTTACAATAGGCATATAATTTTATAATTATACTTGTATCTGTTATAGAAATTTTTTATAATACATAAAAAGTTACTGACTTTGTAGCTTTAATTTAAGTATAATAGTAGGTGAGATTTCACTTGTATAGTGAAATCTGCCGATGTAATAAAAAGGAGGGATACGATGAACGTTTCAGATGAAACCATGTTATTCCGTAAAGTAGACGATGAACCGATGACCGCTGAAGAGGTGCTCACTCGCGTTTACCAATCTATTCAAGAAAAAGGTTACAATCCAATTAATCAAATCTTAGGGTATCTAATCTCTGGAGATCCTGCGTATATAACAAGTTATAATAATGCGCGTTCCGATATCCGCCGTTTAGAGCGTGATGACTTGATTGAAGAATTGTTGAAAGAATACGCAAAGGCTAAACAATTATAATGAGAATTATGTCATTAGATGTAGGCAGCCGTACTATTGGTATTGCCTGTAGCGATGCACTGCTCATGACTGCACAAGGTATTGAAACCATTCGTAGAACATCTCTGGAAAAAGACTTTAATCGCTTACAAGAACTCATTTCTGAATATGAAGTACATGAACTTGTGGTAGGTATGCCGAAAAATATGAATGGTACAAAAGGTGAACGGGCTGAAAAGACTGAAGAATTCGTTGCAAAAATGAAGGAAGTCATCGATTTACCTGTTACATATTGGGATGAGCGGTTATCTACTGTTATGGCTGAACGTCAACTCATCGCAGCTGACGTGAGCCGTAAAAAGCGTAAATCCGTTATCGATAAAATGGCAGCGGTTGTAATTTTGCAAGGATATCTAGATCGCTTGCAATTTAATAAATAAGTATTTTTCCTTAAGGAGGGTTTCCAATGGTTGACCAAAATTTTGAAGGTGAAGTGTATTATTTGGAATTCGAAGACGAACATGGTAATAAACAATACTTCACAGAAGATGTTATCTTGAGCCATGAAGGTCAAGAGTATGCCGTTCTTGTACATGTACAAGATGAAGATGCCGATCATGAAGGTCAAGATGACACATACATGATCTTGGCTCGTATCGAAACAAATGAAGAAGGCGTAGAAGAATACGTACCTTTGGATGAAGAAGATGAAAACTTTGAAACTCTAGTAAAATTGTATGAAGACATGGATGAAGACGAATAATCGTTTTTAGCATAAATTTAGCGTGTTGTCAGTGGACAATGCGCTATTTTTATTTTGTTATACCTTATCATTGTTGTACAAAGAAGGGACTTCATTCATGCTAAGGGCATAACAAATATATAAAATTAATATATTGCATAAAATGGAATAAGTGGAATCATTGCCCTTTTATATAGGGGAAATATAGAGTTTATGGTATAATGAATTGATATACTGTTATGTTACAGAAAGGAACTCAACAACGTGAGAAAAGCCTTAAGATATATTTTGATCCTAGTTATTGTAGGTATATTAATTATTGGTGGAGGCCTAGGTGCATTGTACTTTGTACCGAATACCTTTGCTCAAGATGATGGAACACAAGTAGTCGTTATTGAAAAAGGTCAAACGGGTACTGAAATTGCAGATATGCTTTTTGAAAGAGGGCTTATTCGCTCAACTCAAGGCTTTAAGCTCTGGTTATATTTGAGCGGTACCAATGATAAGCTTCAAACTGGCCATTATCAAATACCTAATAAAGTAACTGTGCGCGAACTCATTTCTTTGTTACAAGAAGGTCATGTAGAATCTATTCGTGTTACAATTCCAGAAGGATATACAGTTGGTGATATTGCTATCGTTCTTGAAAAGAATCAAATCATGAAGGCGAAGGACTTCTTAGTTGAAGCTAAGACCTATGTACCATACCCTTATATGAAAGGTACAAAACCTGCTACATATCCTGTAGAAGGCTTCTTGTTCCCAAGCACGTATGAAATCCCCGTAGGTGCTACGCCTCGTGATGTTATTCAAATGATGGCTGACGAAATGAATCGTTACCTTACACCAGCTGTGAAGAAACAAATTCAAGCTCAACATATGAGTATTCATGACTTTGTAACCTTGGCGTCTATTGTTGAACGAGAATCTTTATTTGATGCAGACCGTCCAACTATTGCAGGGGTATTCAAAAAGCGTTTAGCTCATGGTATTCCATTGCAATCTGATGCGACTATTTCCTATGTACTTGGCTACGCGAAAGAAAATGTAACGATTGGTGATACGCAATTGCAAAGCCCGTATAATACATATGTATCTAAAGGTTTACCACCAGGACCAATTGCAAACCCTGGTAAAAAAGCCTTAGATGCAGTATTACACTCCGAAAATACAGATTACTTATACTTCGTAGCAGATAAAGAGGGGCATAATCACTTCTCTAAATCTTACGAAGAACATTTAGCAGCGGTTAATAAAATTTATGGTGCTGACACAGTAAAAAATTCTTCTGCTAATACTGAAGTAGCTGCACAAGCTGGTCCTAACTATGACGTAGCAGTAGCGACTACAGAGCCTAATTATAATTATAGTTCTACAGAAGCGGTGGAAGCAGATTCTCAATATGTTGACGTAGAACCTAGTTATAAATACACACCGACTACAGTTCCAGCAGCTGAGATTCCAGATCCTGTACCAGGTTCAACACAAAATCAATCATCGACGCAAGTCACGCCGGCTGCTCCATCCTATGGAAATAATACAAATAATAATACGTATGTACCAACGACGACACCTGTACCTGAATCGATGCAGAATGTGATTCCTAATGCACAACAAGTACCACAAATTCAGGTAGAATCTGCAAATCCTGCTGAACGCTCTACGTTGGTAGTTCCTAGTGGTACTAACAATAGATAATGTAGGAGATTTAATCTACTTTCATGACATTAAATGATATTTTAAATGAACAGCGTATTTACGCGATGATTAATGATGTGCCGATTTTACGAGAATCTGAGGTTCATCTATTTGAAGAATTGATAGGTTTGTATCGGCCCACCTCTGTGTTAGAGGTGGGCACCGCCATTGGTTACTCCGCTTTGTTGATGGCTCCGCTACTCGACGAGGAAGAGGGGCATATTACATCCATTGAATTGGATGATGTGCGTCACGAAATGGCGAAATACTATATTAACCAATCCGATTATGCCGATAACATTACATTGCTGAAAGGCGATGCGTCTCAAGTCTTAACGGAACTCACAGGCGAATACGATCTAGTGTTTTTAGATGGACCAAAGGGGCAATATTTAAAACAACTTGAACTTATTCTGCCACATGTGAAAGAAGGGGGCGTCATTCTTGCAGATAATGTACTCTTTAGAGGCTATGTAAGGGGCGATAAGGAACCACCAAAACGGTTCAAAACTATCGTAAAACGGTTACAAGAATACTTAACATATGTTGAAAATAAAGAATTGTTTAACACTACTATTTACCCAATGGGTGATGGTATGAGTGTGAGTGTGTGGAAAGGGCACAACAAATAATGGCAGAACATTTTATGGAATTGCTTTGTCCTGCAGGTAATATGGACAAGCTTAAAATGGCTATTCGCTATGGTGCGGATGCCGTATATTGCGCAGGTAAACGTTTTGGCTTGCGCGCAGGCAACTCTAATTTCTCCGACGAGGAATTAAAGGAAGCTGTAGAATTTGTACATACACATGGTAAAAAGATTCATGTTACATGTAATATCATTCCTCACAACGAGGACTTCGAAGGTTTAGAGGACTATTTGAAATTTCTTGAAAGCATCGGTGTTGATGCTATCATCGTTGCAGACATGGGGATTTTCAGCCTTGCTAAGCGCGTAGCTCCGGGTTTAGAGCTTCACGTAAGTACACAAGCTTCTACTACGAATTGGCATACAGTTCAGATGTGGAAAGAACTTGGTGCCACACGTGTTGTAGCGGCTCGCGAAGTATCCTTAGCAGACCTTAAAGAAATGAAGGATCATGTAGATATTGAAATTGAGTCCTTCGTACATGGTTCTATGTGTATTTCTTACTCTGGTCGTTGCTTATTGTCTAACTATATGACAGGTAATCGCGATGCGAACCGTGGTCAATGTTCTCAATCTTGTCGATGGAAATATTCTCTTGTGGAATCTAATCGACCTGGTGAATATTACCCAATCGAAGAAGATGAACATGGCACGTATATCTTTAACTCTAAAGACTTGTGCTTAATTCACCGCATTCCAGATCTATATGAAGCTGGTATTGATAGCCTTAAAATCGAAGGTCGCATGAAATCCGTTCACTACTGTGCCACAGTGGCAAAAGTATATCGCACAGCGATTGATACATACCTTAAAGAAGGTAAAGATTGGTACGTTCGTCCAGAATGGATTGCAGAATTAGAAAAGATTTCCCATCGCCCTTATACAGACGGCTTTGCTGAAGGTCGTCCTGATGAAACGGCGCAAAACTATGGTAAATCTACGAATACTCAAAGTCATGACTTCATCGGTTTAGTTATGGGCTACAACGAAGAAGAAAAATACGTTGATCTTGAACAACGTAATAACTTTAAGGTGGGCGATAAGGTAGAGTTCTGCCAGCCAAAAGGGGAACTCGTTGAAACGGTAATTGAAAAAATGACAGATGAAGATGGCAATCCTATCGATGTAGCACCTCATGCACAAATGAAAGTTCGCATCTATATGGATACACCTCTTGAACCTTACTCCATGATGCGTCGTGAGTGCAAACCTAAAGAGGATGAATAGTTTATGAGCGGTACAGCCTTAGAGCCGAGTAAATCAATCGGCGCATTTCCAGATGTACCTGACTTAACCACCTCTGGAGAAGAAGCGTATGTGTACTTTCACATTGATCCTAAGCATACGAATTTCATCAATCGCATCATGGAGGGCTATGAATATTTGGGCGTTATGACCTCGGTAGATACGAGTGGGCGGTGCATGTTGCGTTGCACACCATCTACAAGGACCTTGGCGCTTGCAGTATTGAGTAGCTTATCTGACTATGTCACTATAGAAGATTAAGTGTAATTTTGATTGTAAATCATATGAGGGAATTTTATGACTATATTAGATTTACAATTACATCAAATGTATACGAATTGTAGAGAAATGAGAGTATATCTATGAAACAATCTATTTTGAAACGCACATTATTAACAGCTTGCCTTGGAGTATCGATGGCAAGTGTAGCTATGGCTGGTCCTGTAGGTCCTGTAATCATTCCTCAAGCAGGGGATGTGGTTGTTATCAACCATGGTCCTGATATGACTTTCACAGGGAATATCAATTTTGATGTGGAAAGCCAAAGTAATAACAATCTACAAATTGGCTCTACTGTGATTCCTAATGTAGTATATGGTGCGGCATTCAATAAATCTGGTGCACCTGATACCATCATCCCAGCTCAAACCTATGTATATGTAGGTACAAAGGATGGGGCGAATGCTTTCACAGAAGCTAGCGACGCAGACAAAAAAGGCGCAAACTGGAATGTGGAAACATTGAAGAAAACTAAATCTGGCGATGTACAATTGGCGAGCCGTGGCATTCCTGAAAAGCCGTTGGCAAACCAAGTTGCTACTATTAAGGACTCCATTATGCTTAGTGCAGTAGACCTCAGTACAACAGAGGTAGGCCGCAATAGCAAGGGCGTTTTATACATGACCGTGCCTAAAGAATTGAAGTTGACTGCTGACACAGGTATTCCTGATGATGTGCGCGAAACTATGCCAGCCATGTTCCGTGGCAAAATGGGTGACTCCCTCATGGTAAACCTCATGCCTCTAAATGAAGAAGAGAAGCAACAATTAGCGGCCAACCCTCATAATGCAAATGCAATCGTATTCAACCGTGGCATGAACATGGCAAAAATGATCGGTTCCTCTGCGCGTACAAGCAAGGTGTATACATACATGAAGGACCATTATTTGAACCTTGTTATCGTAGCGAAAGATTACGATGATAATGGTGCTCGCGGTAGTGGCGTTATGATGGTATCTAAACAAGATAACTCTAATGACGTGCTCTTAACACTTTATAAAGGTCCAGACCTTTCCACTAGCAAATTGGAAAAAGTAATTGGCGCTATGTTGTCTACAAACTTCAAACGTTAATTTGCAAATAATGTATATAAAATGGCTCGAGATTCTGATCTGTTCCGCCTTCACTTGTTGTCTAGTAAAGGGGGCCATATCATTCTCGGGCCGTTTTCTTTTAAAAATAAATGTATATAGGTAAAAATAAAGGTGAAGTTTATAGTATATCGCTCTAACAACAATTACAATTTATAGTTCCTATTAAATTTCCAGTTAAACCGTATTGAATTTTTTAGTCCTCTATGATACTATAATCTAGTAAAAGTGATGCAAAGGACATGATTCTTTTATCCCTGTGTACCAGAGAGAGGCAGATGCTGGAAATGCCTTACACATATATTAGAGTTACCCCCTTTAAACTGATTTGTCGAACCTAAGTAGGCAAGTACGGCCGCCACCGTTATCGGGCTTAATGAAGTGAATTAACTATACACATATATTCGTATAGGTAGTTAACTAGGGTGGAACCGCGAATGATCTTCGTCCCTTGTTTGTAGGGATAGAAGGTCTTTTTTTATTACCCAATTTCTACAAGCTAATTACTCAATGTTTATGTATTGTGTGGTAAGTAGGTATATTGGTGAAAGTAGAAAATCAAAGCTATCCTGGTTTATAAATTGGAGGAAAGAAAAATGGCAGATGTAAAAATCATTTTACCTGATGGTAGTGCGAAGGAATATGCTGCTGGCACTACTCTTGGGGAAGCAGTAAAACAACTATCTAACAGCTTGGCTAAAAAAGTACTAGCTGCTAACGTAAATGGCGAATTAACAGACCTTCGCGAAGAACTTGTAGATGGTTCTGAAGTAGCATTCTTAACATTCGAAGAAGATGGTGGTAAACATACTTTGCGCCACACAGCTTCTCATATCTTGGCTCAAGCTGTTAAACGTTTATGGCCTGAAGCTAAATTGGCTATCGGTCCTGCTATCGATAAGGGGTTCTACTATGATATCGATATGGAACATACTTTGACTCCTGAAGATTTGGGTAAAATCGAGAAGGAAATGAGCCGTATTGTAAAAGAAAATTTACCGATTACTAAATCCGTTATGCCTCGTCAAGAAGCTATCGAATTCTTTAAAGCTAAAAATGAAGATTACAAGGTAGAATTGATTCAAGATCTTCCTGAAGATGCTGTAATCTCCTGCTACTCTCAAGGCGATTTCATTGATCTTTGCGCAGGACCTCACGTGGCATCCACTGGTAAGGTAAAAGCTTTTAAATTACAAAGCATTGCAGGTGCATACTGGCGCGGCGATGAAAAGAACAAAATGTTGCAACGTATTTACGGTACTGCATTTGAAAAGAAAGAAGAACTTGATGCATACCTTCACTTGCTTGAAGAAGCGGCTAAACGGGATCATCGTAAACTTGGTAAAGAACTTGGTTTGTTCGTTATCAAAGAAGAAGGTCCTGGTTTCCCATTCTTCTTACCAAAAGGTATGGCTCTTCGCAACGAATTAGAAAACTTCTGGCGTGAAGTTCACCATGATTTTGACTATGAAGAAATTCGTACACCTATCATCTTGAGTAAACATTTGTGGGAAACTTCTGGTCACTGGGATCATTACCGTGAAAATATGTATACTACAATCATCGACGATGAAGAATATGCAATTAAACCGATGAACTGCCCAGGTGGTATCTTGGTTTACCAAAACGAAATGCACTCCTACCGTGACTTCCCATTGCGTTACGCTGAACTTGGTTTAGTTCACCGTCATGAATTGTCTGGTGCATTACACGGCTTATTCCGTGTACGTGCGTTCACACAAGACGATGCTCATGTATTCATGTTGCCAGATCAAATGCAAACTGAGTTGATGAAAGTTATCGAATTGTTCGACCGTATCTATAGTCAATTCGGCTTGAAATATCATGTAGAACTGTCCACTAAACCTGATAATGCAATGGGTGATGACGCAATTTGGGAAGCAGCGACAGAAGCATTTCAGGCTTCCGGGGCAGACTTTATCGTAGCTTTTGGCGGCGGTTCTCCGATGGAT
>CAKQBP010000009.1 GCA_934216375.1 uncultured Veillonella sp. | reverse complement strand
AATAAAGCCTGTCGTGAAGAGTTGCGTATATTTTTAAAACGTATGTACAATGCCGTATTATCTGCTAAGTATGGTAGAGATGTATATGAGTCTATGATAGCAAATGGAGGTTGCCCATCTAAGGAGGCTTTTGTATTCTCTTGTTTTCATGATTATTTTGAAGATTACGGTACAACACAATTCCTTATGAATGAATTAAAATCGGCTTGCCCTGAGGCTGACACGCGATTTCTATCCTTTTATGATATGAAGATTGATGATGATGGTATTCCTTTAGCAAATGGTAGTCATGCGACTCTATTGTATCGATTACATCCCATGGAGCTTTTGATTGATGAGCGGACGCCTGATGATGAACCTTTGGGTGAGATGTTCTTAGATCTTTACGAGGATAATACATTTGCTCTTTTTAATCCGCCAGAGGCAATTATTTTACAAAATAAATCCTTTATGTCCTTAGTATATGCATTGTATTTAACAGATCAATTTTTTACGAAACCTGATCGAGATATAATCGAGCGTTATTTGGCACCATCCTATTTTGAAAATGATTTTTCCTCTCTTGATGATGGCCTTTATATTCAAAAGGAGATTTGGGGCCGTGAAGGACGACATGTACAAGTTGTTCAAAAGCATGGTGATACATCTGAGCTTTACATGGAAAAGCTAGTTGATAACTATGACGATATCATTTGTCGTGATAGTAAAAAGGTTATGTATCAAGATTTTATACAGCAGAAACGTTTTACTCATACAGTGGATTGTGGAGTGAAAGATGGATTTTTAACCTTATCCTGTTTTATGCTTGGTGATCAAGCTTCCGCGGTAGGATGCCGTTTTTCTCCGGAAGAGATAGCTGGTACAGAAGCATACTTTGTACCATTATTAATAGAGTAAGCGAAATACTATGAAATTTGTGACCATATAGTATGGGCAAACGAATGATAATAGGTGTATTTAGCAGCAGTCGTGCGTATGTCTACTTTAGCGAGGGTGTGTATGGAGTTTAATTGTTATGATGTCTTAGAGGTTCATGGCAACCGCTATGTAATCACTGAGAAAATTAAATACATAGAGATTATTCCAAAAGCAGATAAGGAACAATCCTATAGGGGCCAGCCGTCTATGACAAAATCACCAGGTGATTATTGGCATGAATATGGACTGGAGGCTGTTGAAGGAATTGATAAGATATGGTTAACCATTGATTATAATGATAATGAATGGTGTACCGTATCTAGAACATCCTATCATACACGGCCAGGTAAGAGTTTTACATTACATCAAATCGGCTTAGAAAAGGTTGTCGATGTGGATGGTGAAAGTGGTGCCTCCGTAGGGGACCGCGCAGGATATAGAGAATATCAGCTACCTTGTGAAGGTGGTGCTAGTGTATTCTTTGAAGAAGAGTGGTTTGAAGGTAAAAAAATGTTTGCCGAAGGATCACGAGTGCCCTTGGTGAACATTCGTCTTTGTAATGATGCAGCCGCTCAAGCTATTAAGCAAAAGATGCGTAACAAATCAATGAAAAAGAGGTTTGGATCTATTGCTGTTGGCGTGGGGTATAGTGTACTATTTTTACTATTTCTATTTTGGTCGGACAATGATTTGTCTTGGCATAGTATACGCGCTATGTTTGGAGTGCCTTACACGGCAAAAGAACATATGCATGACACATCTCCATATTATACAAAAACAGATTCGGATAGCGACTATGTATACACGTCTACACTAGATCCTGTTAGTACCGCATTAGACTTGATTGATTCTGTGAATGGTGATATTAAGAATGAGCGGGATAACTTAGAAGAGGGACATGAAGTTATTGTATTTTATTCTGGGGACTTGGTGTATCTCATCACTAATACGGATGGACAAACTAAGGTTAAGGTATGTGAACAATCAAAATTGACACAAGAGGATTGGAAAATTATTGATCGTACATTAATCAGCTCTCATATACTCGATAACTATGCGACCATGGTTCGCCTAGGGGATAATACGGGACGCGAACGATTGTATCCTACCAGCAACTCTAACAACACATCCAATACAAAATTATATTATTAGGAGGCTTATTATGATTTATATACCAGATGTATTATTGACAATTTTTTATGCTTGTTTTGGCATTATGCTGATGTTGACAGCGAACACGGTTATCGATTTCTTCGTGCCTGGAAAATTTAGTGAAGAAATTAAGCGTGGTAACTGTGCTGTGGCGTGGCTTTCAGCGGGATCATTTATCGGTATCGGTGAAATTTTGCGCGCTGTTATCATGTCCCCTGCCGTGGCTACAGCTGATACATCCTTGTTACATGGTATCGTAGCCAGTGTTGTATATGCCGTACTTGGCATTGTATTATTTGTAACAGGCTATATGTTTATCAATATTTGGCATCGTAAATATAAATTATCAGAAGAAATTATGCGTGGTAATACAGCGGCTGGTATTCTTGTATTTGGCATCTTCGTAGGTCTTGCTCTTGTTATTAGCGGTGCTGTGCACTAAGGGAGCGTTTTATGTATAAACCAAGTAAGAAAACCATATACCTTACAGGTGCTTTCGCTACCGTTGCTGGTCTTGTAGGTGTATATTCCTACTGGAATGATATCTCCTATGCTGTGTGCGACAAGGTTTACCCAGAAGCAAATGAAGGGGAGGTTCGATTAATGGATAATCAAGGTCATCGGTATTCTCTTTTAAACCATGGTGATGGGAAAGAAACAGCCTTATACGACGATAATCGATCCGTTACCTTTCATCGTGATAATGGTGGAAACTTAGTGTGGGATGCAGGTTTGGCAAGTTTGTTACCAAGTATTGCAGCGGGATATTACATATTTCATGGTTTTAATCCGCCTACAGCACGCATGGATGGACGAACCATGACCTATCGTGTGGCATCGCCATTGAAACCTTATGAGCAACCCACTGAATATTCATCATCAGGATCAACTATACATGGCTATGGAGGTGGAAGAAGCTTTCGTAGTTACGAGAATAATAGAAGTAAGAAAGCATCATCTATAGGACAGAAAGCTGGATTTGGTAGTGCTGGTGCACGGTCTAGTGCTTCGTAATAGATACGTCACGTATGGTAATGAAAGTTAGTTTAGCATTTAGGAGACATAGTATTGGCAAATTTATATATCGGGCTCGTTCATTATCCGATTATGAATAAACATAAAGAGGTAATAACGACGGCTATTACAAATTATGATATTCACGATATTGCGCGCGCATCAATTACGTATGATGTATCTAAATATTTTGTGATTCATAATATACCGGCTCAACGAGAATTAGCAGCTACCATTATGGAACATTGGAAGTCAGGCTTTGGTAGTACCTATAATCCGGACAGAAAAGATGCTTTCACAGGCGTTGAACTCGTTAATTCTATCGCTGTTGCGGTGCGTACTATCGAGGAATTGGAAGGGGTAAAACCTATCGTAGCAACTACCGATGCTAGAACTTATGATAATACAATTTCCTATGCACGGATGCGCGAACATCTTGAAAATGAGGGGCGCCCTGTGTTAGTATTATTTGGTACCGGTTATGGTATGACAAAAGAAACGATGGAAAGCTTTGACTATATTTTAGAACCTATATATGGCCATGGTGAATACAATCATTTATCCGTGCGTAGTGCCGTATCAATCATCTTAGATCGGCTGCGGGGCGAAGCATGGTGGAATAAATAGGAGGCGTCTATGTCAGGACATTCTAAATGGGCAAATATTAAACATAAAAAAGGTAAAACCGATGCATTAAAAGCTAAATTGGCTACAAAAATCGGTCGTGAAATTACCGTTGCAGCACGCATGGGTGGTGCAGATCCAACTGGTAATATGCGTTTGAAATTGGCTTTGCAAAAAGCTCGTGAAAATAATATCCCTAAGGATAACATTCAACGTGCTATCGACAAAGGTATCGGTGCTACGGACATGAATGCATATGAAGAAATCGTATACGAAGGTTATGGTCCTGCCGGTGTTGCCGTTACTGTTGAGGTGATGACCGATAATCGTAATCGTGCTGCTGCAGACGTGCGCCATGCATTCTCTAAACAAGGTGGTAACCTTGGTGAAAGCGGCTGTGTAGGCTGGATGTTCAAATCTAAAGGCGTATTTGTTATCGATAAAGAAGGTCATGATGAAGATGAGGTAACTATGCTAGCTCTTGAAGCTGGAGCAGAAGACCTTAAGGCTGAAGATGATGTATTTGAAATTTATACAACACCAGAGGATTTTGATGCGGTAGAAGCAGCGCTTGCTGATGCGGGTATCGAAACTGTAGTAGCTAAAATCACGATGATTCCAGATACAACGATTGAGTTGACTGGTGATGATGCTGTGAAAATGCAGAAAATGCTTGACGTATTGGATGATCTTGATGATGTACAAAACGTATATCATAATGGTATTTTGCCGGACGATGAAGAAGAATAATAATAAAGGGGGCACTCTATGGGGTGCTCCTTTTCTATTGAAATTAAACTCGGATATTTATTAAAGTTAAGAAAATTAATATGTCTCATATATAATTCATAGGGAAATTCATGAACTTCGATGTGAAAGTATGCTATAATAAAATAGATTATGTAATGGAGGTAGGCGGTAGCTTATCTCATTTTTAAACTAAGGGGGTTGGGGTGCGCATTATAGGAATTGACCCAGGCACGGCTATATGCGGATATGGCATTATTGACGTGAAGGGTAGCAAACTAACACCAGTAGCCTATGGGGCTATTACAACTCCTAAGGAATTGACTGATTCACAGCGACTGGAAATTCTATTTAATGATCTTAGTGATTTATTGGAGGAATATAGGCCTGATAAGTTCGGTGTGGAGGAATTATTTTTTAACCGTAATGTAACAACAGCCATTAAGGTAGGGCAAGCACGTGGTGTTATTTTATTGGCTGCTGAACAACAACGGATTCCTATTTATGAATATACACCATTACAAATTAAACAAGCTGTCACAGGTTATGGTAAAGCTGATAAGAATCAGGTCATTTATATGACGATGAATATTTTGGGGATTCGTGAGAAAATTAAGCCTGATGATACGGCAGATGCATTAGCTGTTGCTATCTGTACGGCTCATAGTTCTCACAATGATCGATTAAAGAGGTTGGTATAATGATAGGGTATGTGCGAGGTATCGTAACACATCTTTTTAAAGAATCGTGCTATGTTGATGTACATGGCGTAGGGTATCGCGTATATGTGCCGACCACTACGCGTCAACAGCTGACAGAGGGCCATGAGGCGACGCTATTCACGTATCTTAATGTACGAGAAGATGCAATGCAACTTTATGGCTTTTGGACGGAAGAAGAATATGAGTTGTTTATACTCCTCATTTCTGTTTCTGGTATCGGGCCCAAGGTGGGGCTTGGCATCTTGTCAGGCATGACACCTGAGGCTTTCAAATTAGCGATTATCAATGGACAGGTACAGCAATTAACAAAGTTACCTGGTATTGGTAAGAAGTCTGCGGAGCGACTTGTTTTAGAGTTAAAGGATAAAATCGCTAAGATGACACATATTTCTGCGGAATCACCTGCGACTATTCAGCCTGTTGGTGTTGCTGCAAACGGTGCTGCAGGAGAAGCCATTGAAGCCCTCGTATCCTTAGGATACTTGGAACGGGATGTAGCAGATATTGTAGAGTCTTTAGATGATGGTAAGCGTGATGTATCTGAGTTGATAAAAGTCAGCTTAATTGAGCTTGGGAAAGGACGATAAGGATGAATGAAGAAGTACGCCTTGTCGGCAATGGCGAGCACGAAGAGGATATATGGCAATATAGCCTTCGGCCTAAGCTTTTTAATGAGTATGTAGGTCAAGAAGAGGCTAAAGGCAATCTAAATGTGTATATTCAAGCTGCAAAACAGCGTGGGGAAGCATTGGATCACGTGCTGCTCTATGGGCCTCCAGGCCTTGGCAAGACAACATTAGCAGGGATTATTGCAAATGAATTGGGTGTTAATTTTCGTATAACTTCTGGTCCGGCTATTGAAAAGTCTGGTGACTTAGCTGCAATATTAACAAATTTGGACGACCATGATGTATTATTTATCGATGAAATTCATCGCTTGTCTCGTAGTGTAGAGGAAGTGTTGTACTCTGCTATGGAAGATTATGCTATTGATATTATCATCGGTAAGGGTCCAAGTGCTCGAACTGTGCGCATTGACTTGCCAAAATTTACATTGGTAGGTGCCACGACTCGAGCGGGTGCTTTGGCGGCACCGTTACGGGACCGATTTGGTATTATTAATCGGTTGGAATATTATAAACAACCAGAGTTAGAATTTATTGTGACTCGAGCCGCAGAAATACTTAATATTGGTATTGTGTCGACTGGGGCAAGCGAAATTGCACGTCGTTCACGAGGAACACCGCGTATCGCAAACCGTCTGCTTAAACGGGTACGCGATTTTGCACAAGTCATTGGTGATGGGGTTATCACTCAAGAAATTGCAGATGAAGCATTACAACGTTTATATGTAGACAAAATGGGACTTGATCGAATTGATCGACGTGTGTTGGAATGTATTATTGAAAAATATGATGGCGGCCCTGTAGGGATTGATACCATTGCGGCGGCTATCAGCGAAGAGAGAGATACCATCGAAGATGTGTATGAACCATATTTGATGCAATTAGGATTTTTAGGACGTACACCGCGTGGGAGGGTGGCTACTAAACTTGCCTATGAGCATTTAGGTATTTCACAGACAGGGAAATAACAATGAAAACAAAACGATTACAATTGATGATAATGGCCACTTTGTTTTTAGGTGTAAACATTGGCGGTGCTTCTGTAGCACATGGAGCGACGCTGCAAAATAAAAGTGCAGTGGTAACGAAAAAGCCAACGCCAAAATCAACAGTATCTAATACAACTGTATCGAAAGTAAATACGACGAAGAAATCTAGTTTTCGTCCACTTGCTACTAAACCAGTTGCAAAGCCGGTCGCAACAACTAAAACGGTTTCTAAGTCAACTGCTACATCTACGGTGGTTAAACCTAGTGCAAAACCGGTTAATGTAGCAAAGCCTGCTACAGCTACAAAGCCGGTAACGATGGCTAAACCAGTTAGTGCAACAAAATCAACTAGTACTGCGAAATCTAGTACTAATGCAACAGCTACGAAATCAGCTGCTACAGGTAAAGCTACAACGGCTACAAAACCTGCGGCTTCTGCTACTGCAAAGCCAGCTACTAAACCTGCAGTTACTGGTGATAAACCTGTAGCACAAAAAAGAGCTACTGAAAAAACAGCTACTAAAAAGGTAGTAAAAACAACGGATGTGAATAGCATTCAAGCCAATACAGCAGTTATTACTCGCAACAAAGTGGGCTCCGTAGTGACGCCTGCTACAGAACGTAAAGAAAACATGCCAAATGTACGTGTTCTACTAGGTAGTCGTAGCTCCGATGCTACTGTTACATCTACAGCTAATATGGTTGTATTGAACAGCGGTAATGGTCAAGTTAGCACAATCAGTGCTAATCGTGGTACATCTATTGGCGTTCGCGGCGGCAAGATTGCTGTAAATGGAAAGGCTATTGATAGTGTGGTTACATTGAAGCCTGCGAATGGTGATGCACCATTCTTGTTCGAAGGTAAAGGTTATCGTGGCGGTTTAACATTACGTGCCAATAATGGAACCATGATGGTCATTAATTCTGTGCCCCTTGAGGATTACCTGTATGGTGTTGTCCCACAAGAGGTAGTACCGTCTTGGCCGGCTGCTGCATTAGAGGCACAAGCCGTAGCAGCTCGTACTTATGCTCTTCATACGATGGAACAAAATAAAGGTAAATTCTACGATGTGAGTAATTCCACGGATCATCAAGTTTATAGTGGTGTGAGTGGTGAATCTCAAGCTACCACAAATGCAGTAAATAAAACTAAAGGCGTAGTTATGCTTTATGATCAACGTCCTATTAATGCCTTATTCCATTCTGATGGCGGTGGCTATACAGAGGATAGTGTAAATGTTTGGGGAAGTGATGTGCCATACTTGAAAGGGGTAAAAGATTTTAGTACTGGTACATCTACATCGAATTGGACTGTTACTACCTCTCGTCAAGCTCTTGAAAGTAAACTTAATGCGGCAAGTAAAGGGGTAGGTAAATTGAAGAGCATTCAGTTGACTCCTCTTGGTAAGCCTGGGCAACAAACATCGGACCGCGGTGTATCAGGTCGTATAAAGAGTGCTACTTTCATAGGTACCTCTGGAAAAACTACTGTAGATGGCGATGCATTGCGTAGTATTTTAGGTTTAAAATCTACACTATTTGATTTCTATGTAAATCACAACCCTGCTAAAGGCACGGGAAAGGCATATCATAGCTTTACTGGCAAGAATGATACTGTTTATATTAAAGGCCACGGTTGGGGTCATGGCCTTGGTATGTCTCAATGGGGCGCTGCGGAAATGGCAAAGCGTGCTAATCCTGGAGATATAAATTATTACCAAACTATTTTGCGTCACTACTATAGTGGCATTACATTGAAGAAAATGTACTAATAAGGATTACGATGAAAGTTACAGATTTTGATTATGAATTGCCAGAGGAACTGATTGCTCAGCATCCTGTAGAACCTCGTGATACAGCACGGCTTTTAACCTTAGATAAGGTAAGTGGTGAAGTTAAACATAAAGGGCATTTTTATGATTTGCTAGAAGAACTCCATGAAGGAGATGTGCTTGTATTTAATAATACGAAGGTTATCCCTGCGAGATTATATGGACATCGTCAAGGTTCTGGTGGCAAGGTGGAGGTACTTCTACTCACACCATGTGGTGAAAATCGATGGGAATGCCTTGTTAAACCGGGGAAAAAATGTCCTATCGGGCAAGTTATAGAGTTTGATGACCGCCTAAGTGGAGTTATTATAGATAAAACAAATTTTGGAGGCCGTATCATTCAGTTCACATGCAACGGTGTGTTTGATGATGTGATTCAAGAAATTGGTGAAATGCCATTACCTCCATACATTCATGAAAAGTTAGAAGATAAAGACCGTTATCAAACGGTATATGCTAAGGAGAAAGGCTCTGCTGCGGCACCAACTGCAGGACTTCACTTTACACCTGACCTCTTAGAAAAGATTAAAGCTAAAGGTGTAGAGCTTGAGTTTGTAACCTTACATGTTGGACTTGGCACCTTTAGACCTGTATCGGCAGAGACTATTGAAGACCACGAAATGCATAGTGAGTTCTTTGTTGTACCTCAAGATACGGCGAATCGAATCAATGCAGCCAAACAAAAAGGGTCTCGTATCATTGCCGTAGGTACTACATCGGTGCGTACTCTTGAGTCTGCTACGAATGATGATGGTGTATTACAAGGTATGAGTGGTTGGACTCAAATTTTTATCTATCCTGGCTATAAATTTAAGATGATTGATGCGTTGGTAACGAATTTTCACTTGCCTCAATCTACATTGTTAATGTTGATTAGTGCACTAGCTAGTCGTGAACACTGTTTGGCGGCCTACGAAGAAGCTGTACGTGAACGTTATCGTTTCTTTAGCTTCGGCGATGCTATGTTTATACGTTAGGAGGGACTATGCCGAGTATTATTTATGAATTACAAAAGACATGTCCTCATACGGGGGCACGGGCAGGTTTATTGCATACGCCACATGGTACCTTCCAAACACCGATGTTTATGCCTGTAGGCACGCAAGCGACAGTTAAAACTATGACACCAGAAGAACTAAAGGCTATGGGTTCTCAAGTTATTTTGAGTAATACCTATCATTTATTTCTTCGCCCAGGGCCGGAGCTTGTAGAAGAGGCTGGGGGCTTACATAAATTTATGAATTGGGATCAAGCGATTCTTACTGATAGTGGTGGATTCCAAGTATTTAGTTTAGGCGATATGCGCAAAATTACTGAGGATGGTGTTACATTTAGATCCCACATTGATGGATCAAAACAGTTTCTATCTCCTGAAGTGGCTACAAAGGTACAAGAGCAATTAGGTTCTGATATTGCGATGGCTTTTGACGAATGTATTCCGTATCCCGCGGATCATGATTATGCGAAACGCTCTACGGCGCGTACCACGCGTTGGGCGCATCGTTGCCAAGAGGCTCGTAAAGCTCATGACCGCCAAGGCATGTTTGGTATCGTTCAAGGTGGCATGTACAAAGACTTGCGCAAACAAAGTGCGGAAGAACTTGTAGCTATGGATTTTGAAGGTTATAGCATAGGCGGTTTATCCGTTGGGGAACCTCATGATTTAATGAATGAAATCTTAGAATATACTACGCCATTATTGCCAACTAACAAGGCTCGTTATTTGATGGGCGTTGGCACCGCAGATTGTCTGGTAGAAGGTGTAGCACGTGGAGTTGATATGTTTGATTGTGTATATCCAACTCGTGTTGCTCGAAATGGGATGGCCATGATCTGGAATGGTCGCCTTAATATTCGAAATGCTCAATTTGCTCATGATTGGGGTCCTTTAGAAGAAGGTTGCCAATGTTATACATGTAAAAATTATTCCCGTGCATATATTCGTCACTTATATAAGGCAGAAGAGATTTTGGCATTACGCCTTGTAACATATCATAATCTCTATTTCTTATTAGAGTTTATGCGTCAAATGAGACAAGCTATCTTAGAAGATCGGTTCCCACAATTTAGAATGCAATTTTGGGATAGCTTTAAAAAATAGTAATTAAGTCTAGTCAAATTTATATTAGGTGGCTATACTAGAAAAGAAATACATATTTATTAACCTAGGAGGATAACATGGGAGATATTCAACAAATCTTGCAAACTAGCTGGCCTATTTTGTTAATGGTAGTGATTTTTTACTTTTTATTGTGGCGTCCACAAAAGAAACAACAAAAAGAGCGTGCTAGCTTGTTAGGTAGCTTAAAAAAAGGCCAAAAAATCGTTACTATTGGTGGTATTTATGGCGAAATTGTTGAACTTGATGATGAAAAAGTCAAGGTACAGGTATCTGAAAAAGTTGAATTAACATTTGCTCGTACAGCAGTTGCTAATGTACTGTCTAAGAAAAACAAGGAAGAAAAATAATGAATACAAAGGAAGCAGTGCGCCAGGCGTGTAAGTCTCAGCGCGCTGCTTTATCCGTTGCTGATTGTAGGTCGTGGACGCCGATGTTGACGAATCAAATCGTTAATAGTCCTGAGTATATATCGGCAAAAAACATTATGGCCTATTTGGCGATGCCTAAAGAGGCCAATTTAGACGATGTGATTCGTCATGCTTTAGAACATGGTAAATCTGTATACGTTCCAGTATGTACTGATAAGACGACTATGATTGCAGTTCGTCTTAAGTCTCTAGAATCTATCACTCGGGGTGTGTTAAATATACGTATTCCCGCTGAGCCATACGATATTATTGATCCGTGTGACTTGGATTTGATTTTAGTGCCTGGTGCTGGCTTTGACCGTCAAGGTGGTCGTATGGGAATGGGGAATGGGTATTATGATCGATTTCTCAAGGAACTTTCACCAAGTACATTTATGGGCGTATGTTGGACTATACAATTATGGGAGACACCAATCCCAATGGAAGCATTAGACCAACGAATGAGTAAAATTGTGACAGAGCAAGGCATTATACATTGTGTATAGCAGAAGGGAGCAACTATTTTGAACGGTAAAGCTATTATCAAGTTTTTAGTAGTCATTGCTGCCATCATTGGATTATTTGCGTATTTTATTCAACCATTAGCAGGCTCTTTGAAACAAGGCCTAGACTTGCAAGGTGGTACGCATATCGTATTGGAAGCAGAGGACTCTGCGACTGGTACAGCTGACAATGATGCAGTGGAACGGGCGAAGCAAATCTTAGAGCGTCGTATTAATGAAATGGGTTTATCTGAACCATTGGTACAACGTGAAGGTGCTCGTCGTATTATCATTGAATTGCCAGGTGTAAAAGATCCTGACGAAGCGATTAAACGTATCGGTAAAACAGCGGTCTTGGAATTTAAAAACGACCAAGGTCAAACCGTTATGACTGGTGATGACTTAAAAGATGCTAAAGAAGAGTTAGGTCAAAATAAACAACCACTCGTTGCTATTGAATTAAGTGATGAAGGGGCTAAGAAGTTTGCTGATTTAACATCTAAAAATATTGGTCGTCGTATTGCCATTACATTGGATGGTAAAGAATTGACTAATCCTGTAGTACAACAAGCAATTACAGGTGGTAAAGCCACTATTTCTGGTAGTCAAAGTTTAGAAGAAGCTAAAGACTTAGCTATTTTATTACGTTCCGGTGCATTGCCTGTTAAAATTAATGTATTGGAAGTGCGTACAGTAGGTCCTTCTTTGGGGCAAGACTCCAAGGATAAATCTGTTGTAGCCTTCAGTGCTGGTATTGCAATGATCATGATTTTTTTGGTTATCTTATATCGTTTTTCTGGCATCGTAGCTAATATAGCATTACTTGTATATGTTATGCTCTTATTACTCGTGTTGGGCAAGGGCTTTAATGCGACTATGACATTGCCAGGTATTGCTGGTATTATCTTATCCATGGGTGTTGCGGTAGATGCAAATATTCTTATCTTTGAACGTTTTAAGGAAGAGGTATTTTCCGGCAAATCTATGCGTGTTGCTATGGAAGCAGGCTTTAGCCGTGCGTTAGCCACAATTACTGATGCAAACGTATCCGTTATCATTACAGCTGGTATCTTAACTATTTTAGGCTCTGGTCCTGTAAAAGGCTTCGCTATCAGCTTAGGCGTAGGTGTTGTGGTGAGTATGTTCACTGCGATTACTGTGAGTCATTTCTTATTGCGCTTATTAATCGATTGTAACTTTACAAACCATCCATTCTGGTTTGGTGCGAATATTTCTCCGAGCACAAGTGCTGACGCATTTGCACCTAAATCTTTGAAAGGAGGTAAACGCAAATGACATTAGACGTAATTAAACATCATCGTTGGTGGTTTGCTATTTCCTCCACACTTGTTATAATCAGCTTAATTTCCATATTTACTAAAGGGTTTAACTTTGGTATTGATTATACTGGTGGTACGATTGTTGAAGTTGTATTTGATCAACCTGTAGAGGTTAGTCAAGTTCGTGACGTTCTAAAAGAATATAATCTTGAAAATGCACAAATTCAGCTTTCCGGTGATACTACTGGTGATACAGCGGGCGAAGACGTAATGATTCGTACACGTAATCTCGAGTCTAGTGAAAGTGCCGCTGTTGTTGATTCTTTGACTAAATCTATTGGTAATAATACAGTTAAACGTATTGAAACTGTAGGAGCTGTAATTGGTTCTGAAGTTACAGAACATGCGTTATTGAATCTTGTTATAGCATTTGCAGCATTAGCTCTATATATTTCTTATCGTTTTGAATATAAGGTTGCCATTTCTGCGTTAGTTGCCATTTTCCATGACTTGATTATGGTTCTTGGTGTTTTCTCTTATTTCCAACTAGAAATTGATGCATCCTTCTTAGCTGCCATTCTTACGGTTGTAGGTTACTCCATGAATGAATCTGTAGTTATCTTTGACCGTGTTCGTGAAAATACGCATACACATAAACGTTCTGATACATTTGCAGATTTGGCGAATGCGTCTATTACACAAAGTATTCACCGCAGTTTCTATACATTGGCTACCGTTATGTTTGCTTGTGTATCCCTTTATCTATTCGGTGGGGACACTACAAAGAACTTTGCCCTTTGCATGATCATCGGTTTTGCTAGTGGTGCGTACTCCTCTATCTGTGTAGCTACATCCTTGTGGGTTATGTGGAAGAGCCGTAATAAAAATGACGTACGTAATCAATAATAAGTTATAAATTATTATTATTGTGTTAATGATTAAAGTATAAGAACCTCTCTAGATTTATTTTTAGAGAGGTTCTTTTATTTTGCTATCTTTTATTATGTAAAATGGTATAGGTATTTTACAGATAACAGTCATTTTTAACTATATAAAATTTAAAAAGGCTTGTTCTTGAATTCTATAAGATAGAGGCGTAAAATGGCTAGGTGACACGATACAAAAGGAGATACAAATATGGATTCAAATAGATTATGGAGCCCTGCTTTTACTAATTATGGTATTAGTAGTGGTATTTTATATATGACTCAATATGTTCTCGTAGCGGCATTGCCAATTGTAATAACGTCTGAGCTGGCTGGCAGTGATCTTGATGCGGGTTTAGCGATGACATATTTCCAAATTGGTACAATTTTATGTAGGATTTTTGCAGGACGATTAATAGATGGTTTTAGGACCTGCTATCGGTCTATATGCTTTATCGTCATACGGTAGTATGGCATTGTACATATTTTTAACGGTTATGACTGGATTGGCTATGGTCTTAAGTAATATTATTCCCCTATCAAAGGAGTTAGCATTACCTAAACAATCAAAATATAAAGGTTGGCATATTTCCCAGTTTATAGAAAATAAAAGTTTACCTTGGGCTTTAATGGGCTTATTTATTGGTTTTACTTATTCTGGTGTTTTAGTTTTTATACCCATAGAACTTAATAGCATGGGGGCAGGAATATGGGGAAGTGCTTTCTTTGCTATTTTTGCGTTGATGATTATTATTAGTCGACCTATAGTAGGAAAAGTATATGCTCGATATGGTTCAAAAATTATTATCTATACAGGATTAGGATTATTTATACTAGGCTTATTTGTATTGGGATTAGCTATAACCCCATTAGCTATTCTATTCACCGCTCCGTTGTTGGGGTTAGGCTATGGTGCAGCACAACCTGCATTTCAAGCGCTGGCTATACAATCAGCTCCTATTGAGCGTGCGGGTGTATCAACAGCAACATATTTTTTAGCATTAGATATAAGTGTTGGCGCTGGATCAGTTATACTTGCAGTATTAGCTAGTGCGTGGGGCTATCAATATTTATATATGTTCACTGCATTGGTTATGGTGATAGCGCTTGCTTTGTATCATATATGGGTAAAAAGATATACTCCTTTAGAACTATAGTTGTTTAAGGTAAAAATTGGGTAAATAAATATTAAACAAGTTAAAATGGCTTCTAATGAGATATTATGTATAGGATGCAATAAAAATAATGAAAGCAAGATGAAATTTTTGAGATAACAATTTTATATATTGACGTTTATTATATTTATGCTATACTTATACAAGTCATTAGGACACAGCTCAAATGATAAGTATGAAAAACTTCTTAGAAGTTAAAAAAAGCACTTGACGGAATGAGCTGGACTTGATAGAATAATCAAGTCGCCAGTTGATGAAACACTTCGAAGAAAGAGTGTGTAGACTGGTACAGATCTTTGAAAACTGAACAATGATAGGTAATCAATCATATGATTGAACATATGCCAGAGTGCGGGTTTTGACAT
>CAKQBP010000008.1 GCA_934216375.1 uncultured Veillonella sp. | reverse complement strand
AATTAATTCTCATGAGTGCCATCTAATAATTGTATATACAATAAAGCCTACGTAAGTAGGCTTTTTTTTTGCTTAATAGGTGATGTAGGTTCTGTTAAATTTAGAAATGAAGTATTTGACAATTTCCCCGTTTGAGTCCTATAATTATCTATTATATGAATATTGCGTTGAAAAAGACGGCATGTCTCAGACGGATTTAGTAGAGACCAAACTCATAGGCTGAAAGGTTTGGAAATCTAGAGATTTGCGGATCACTTTGGAGCAAGCAGGAACCCTGCCGGTGAACACCGTTATATGTTTAAGTGGCTTTCACAAGTAACGAGAGTCAGTAGGGTGGTACCACGGATATGACGTCCGTCCCTTCGGGGACGGGCGATTTTTTTATGTAAAAGGAGCACAGCATGGATTACGGTAAGACGTTACATTTGCCTGAAACAGAATTCCCAATGCGCGGCAATTTGCCTAAGCGCGAACCAGAAATCTTAAAATTCTGGGAAGATAACAAGATTTATCAAAAACGTTTGGAATTGCGTAAAGACGCAAAGCCATTCATTTTGCATGATGGTCCTCCATATGCGAACGGTAAATTGCATATCGGTCATGCCCTCAACAAAACGTTGAAGGATATCATCATGAAATACAAGACTATGACTGGTCATTATACTCGCTACATTCCTGGTTGGGATACGCACGGTTTGCCAATCGAGCATGCGGTTATTAAAAACACTGGTCTTAACCGTCATGAAATGGCGCCATTGGACTTGCGCAATAAATGTAAGGAATATGCATTAGAATGCGTAGAAACACAAAAACAAGATTTCATTCGTTTTGGTGTATTAGGCGAATGGGACCGTCCGTATTTGACATTGCGTCCTGAGTTCGAAGTTAAACAACTTGGCATCTTCGGCGAAATGGCAAAACGCGGCCATATCTATAAAGGTCTTAAAACTGTATACTGGTGTACGCACTGCGAAACTGCATTGGCAGAGGCAGAAATCGAATATGCTGAGAAAAAATCCTTCTCCATTTACGTAAAATTCCCTTACGTATCCGAGAAAAAGGTAACATTGCCAGCTGGCGTAGATCCAAAACAAGCATACTCTGTTATTTGGACAACTACTCCTTGGACAATGCCTGCCAACGTAGCTATTTCCGTTAACCCTGAACTTGAATATGGCTGGGTGAAAGCTGGCGACGAATACTACTTGATGGCTACTGAACTTGTTGACGCAGCCATGAAAGATATTGGTATCGAAGACTACGAAATTGTAAACCGCTTCTCTGGGGCAGATTTAGAATTAGCTGAATTTAAACATCCATTCGTAGAACGTACATCCACTGTATTGTGTGGCGACCATGTAACACTTGAAGCCGGTACTGGTTGCGTACATACAGCTCCTGCACACGGTGAAGACGACTTTAACATCGTTATGCGTTATAACAAGGAAGGAAAAACTGAACTTCCTATCGTATCCCTTGTAAATGAAACTGGTAACTACACTAAACAAGTAGACGACAACCGTTATGGCGATACTGAATTCCCATTGGCTGGCGTAGAAATTCACGATGCAGAAGTGCCTGTAATCAAAATCTTGGCGCATAATAATGCATTGCTTCACAAATCCAGCTTGCGTCACCAATACGCTCACTGCTGGCGTTGTAAAAATCCTGTCATCTATCGCGCTACAGAACAATGGTTCTCCTCTGTAGATGGGTACCGTCAACAAGCGCTTGATGCAATCGATAACCAAGTGCAATGGATTCCTAAATGGGGCCACGACCGCATTTTCAACATGGTTCGCGACCGCGGTGACTGGGTAATTTCTCGTCAACGTATTTGGGGCGTGCCAATTCCTATTTACTATTGTGAAAGCTGCGGCGAGCACATCATCAACGATGATACTATCAAAGCATTACAAGAAAAAGTAGCCGTAGAGGGCTCTGATGCTTGGTGGGCTCATAGTGCAAAAGAATTGTTACCAGAAGGTTTCAAATGTCCTCATTGCGGTCATGATGAGTTCAAAAAAGAAACAGACATCATGGACGTATGGTTCGACTCTGGTTCTTCTTGGGCTGGCGTGCTCGAAGTAAACGATCTTGATGTACCATGTGCTATGTACCTTGAAGGTTCTGACCAACATCGCGGTTGGTTCAACTCTTCCTTGCTGACTGCAGTAGCCACAACAGGTAAAGCACCGTACAACTCCGTATTGACTCACGGTTTTGTTGTGGACGGTGAAGGTCGCAAAATGTCTAAATCTGTAGGTAATACAGTGGCTCCAAGTGATATCATCGACGTATACGGCGCTGACGTTATGCGTCTGTGGGTATCTTCTGCGGATTACCAAGCAGACGTACGTTTGTCCAAAGACATCGTAAAACAATTATCAGAAGTATACCGTAAGATCCGTAATACATTCCGCTTCTTGCTTGGCAACTTGGATGACTTCAATCCAAACACCGATAAAGTGGCTTACGCAGATATGTCCGAATTCGATAAATGGGCTTTGCTACGCTTAGAAGAAGTGCGTCAAAAGGTTACTGATGCGTACGAAAACTATGAATTCCACATGTTGTACCATGCAATTCATAACTTCTGTACAGTAGACTTGAGTTCCATCTACCTTGATGTAATGAAAGATACTATGTATGCTGAAAGCAAAGACAATGTAGCTCGTCGTTCTGCTCAAACAGCGATGTACGAAATCTTGAAAACATTGGTAGCCATGGTATCTCCAGTACTTTCTTTCACAGCGGAAGAAGTTTGGAAATATATGCCTAAAGAAGAGGGCATGCGCGAATCCGTTATGCTTCAAGATTGGCCACAAGGTCATCCAGAACATTTCAACCAAGAATTGGCTGACAAATGGAATCAATTGTTAGACTTGCGTACATCCGTACAAAAAGCATTGGAACTTGCTCGTCAAGACAAAACAATCGGTCATCCATTGGATGCATCCGTTACAGTATATGCTGAAGGTGCTGCATTCGATGCATTGAACGCCCTTGGTGAAGAAGGCTTGGCTAAACTCGTTATCGTATCCGAAGCTCACATCGTGAACGGCGCTGCACCAGCAGAAGCTATAAAAGACGAAGAAACTGGCGTTGCCACAGTTGTTGTTGCATCTGGTCTCGAAAAATGTGAACGCTGCTGGATCCACCGCGATACAGTAGGTCAAGATAGTGCACATCCTACACTTTGTGCACGCTGTGCCGATGTTGTAAAAACATTATAATAAAAAAAAGACCATCCTCTGAACTTCGCTTCCAAAAATTGGACACAATTTTTGGATTGCAGTTCACTGGGGATGGTCTTTTTTATGTTTGTAAATCCTTTGGTACTGTTAACTGTTTCCAATTATCTAGTTCAGGGATTTCCAAGGTATTTATTGTTTTTTGAATCCAATAGTTTAAGGACACCTCGTTCCCCACATATTGTTCAAATAAGTAGGTCTTACCAGGCGTGTCTTGTTGGTTTCCATCGTCATCGATGGTATGACGGGCGGACTCTTTCAGATAGAGCTGCACCCTAAAAGGGGCCGACTGATTGCCTTTGAAAATGAAATAGGATGGACCCACAAAGTCATGGGTACGAATATTAATTTGTTCGTACTTTTTCTCTTTTAATCCTTGTAATGCAGCTTGAATCATAGCGTTTGCATCATCGTATTCCTCTAGCAAAAACGGCTGTTGATCCACATCGAGCACGTAATGCCAGGTTGGCTTTTCTTCGTTCTTTTCGATAGTCCAATTATCTTCGAGGCTAGGCAATTGATGATTATCGTAAAGCTCTTTCAATAGGCTTATGGTATTCTCTTTGTCGTAAATGGACTTGTAGATAATTTCGTGTTCTTCTGATGGATCATAACCATGTAGCCTTATTTGATAGTGAACTCGTAGCATCCGTTTTACATCGACCTTAAAGATATTGCGCAATGTATCTGGGACGGATAGGAAATGATTGTAAAAGCTGAGCTTCATTTCTTCTTGTGACTCTAAGGCGGTTTCAATGGTTTGCCAGTCGTACAAGGTTGTATCCCATAGGAAGTCGTCCATGGTTACAGATAAGCGGGCCGCATTTTGAGGCCTGTTGGTAGGCGCAGGGCGCACCGTAGTAGTTGACTCGGCAATACCTTCTTTGTATTGCCAATGACCATCGACCTCTTCAAAGGCTGCTAAGCGTTCTTCTGCTTCGTCATCGATAGGAATATCTTTTAGCTCCGGATCTAAATTGGCTTTATGAGATAAGATATATTGATGGGATTGCTCGTAATAGGATACGGCTTGATCTAAATCTGGTTTGCCAGTTACATAGCCTTTTTCGTAGGCATAACCTAAAGCAACACGTGTTAAAGCGCGTGTAATATCATAGAACAGAACGCGATTCTCCTCTTCAAAGGCTCGTTGTTCCTCGTCTAAGACACGTAGTAATGATTGCACACCAAAGCGTATATTTTTCGTTACCCCTAAACCGTGGATTCGCATGTATCCGATATAGGGCAAGGCGAATATGAAGCGATCTTTTGTAGCCGCCATATGTGTTAAATCTGCAATGAGACCCCAGTCAAGAGGCAGGTGGCCTATGTGAAAGATATAGCCAAAGGCTGCCTGTAAGGCGGTGTACCCTGCATCACTAAACTGTTTCGTTGCCGCACGGCGGTAGAGACCGATAGCCTTTACCGGATCGTAGGGAATCGTAGAACGTAACGCTTTAGCATCATAGAAATGATAGTAATAATCCGCTAATTCTGCGATACTTTCAGATTGACCTAAGGAGGCACCTTTAGTGAACCACGTGAAAGCATCCTCGAATTTACCGTTTTCGTGGCAGTCGAGGCCTGTATATAGCATCATAGCAGGGTTACCAAGTTCGGCCGCAGTCTTGGCAACACGGCGCGCATTGATAAAATCGGCTTCGTCGATATAGATATTCCGCAAGTTCCCTTGGAACATGGCAAGACCGTTATCGAGGGCCTTGTTAAACCACTCTTTCGCAAGATTAGATGCATTTTCTTGCAATGTTTCATCTGGTACAGTGCCTTGTAAGGCGGCGATACGATCCTGCATAGAGTTTGCTGTAATGCTCTTTTGAATGCGTTTAGTCCAACTCATAGGCGGAGGTGTTAGCATAGTTTCAGCGGAGCTGATGCGATTGTCATCTCGCCAGAAAAAGACATTGCCTATAACATACTGGCAATACGCATCGCCTTGGCTTGCGTAATCATAGACAATGCGAAATGCTTCGTCGAAGGAAATTTGCATATCCTTCTCCACGGTAGGCGTAATGGAGCCCTTGATGCGCAAAGCTTGTAATGTGCCGATAGGGCTACAGCGGCGAATGCTATCGTGTAAGCATTGATAGGTGCGCATATTATCCTCTGGAAAGTTGGACTCTTCCCAAGTAAAGCGAGGGCCTGCATAGACGCGTGCCAAGAGGGCATAGGCGTCACCTAACTCTCGAGCCTCTGGATCATTGGCTATTTTGAGAGCATCCTCTTTATTGTCTATATCACTTTCAAGACGGCTTGTCTTGTCGTTTCGTAAGGCTCTATCTTTTAGTTGACTGGGAGTTTGCTGATTATTAACGATGAGCTCTAATTGACGCAAGCCTTCTTGAGCTAGTTTTTGATCATAGGATGTAAAAATCATGTGGAAGACCTTTTGCAGGCGTTCCGTAAAGTACTGTGCCATTAGGCCTCCTTTTATACATGTATACAGTAAATACATATTTATTATATAACGAACGCGAGGTACCGTAAAAGAGGCAATACTAGTATATTAGTATGTTCTCCATTGATATCATACTGCTATCAGTTACCTGTTCTCACAATATACTAGCCTGTTTCTAATTTATATCTATGCATAATACAGAGTCTTCAGCATGTATTGGATTCAAATGATAAAAAAATCCCCTCTGAAGAAAATCTGCTGTCACAAATTTTATGTGATGTCTGCAATCTTTCAGAGGGGTTATTATGTATCCTAGTTCTTAGGAATACATATTATTTTTTGTTGTAATCGCCGAACCATTTGTCGTAGATTTTTTGGTAAGTGCCATCTTCTTTAAGTTCTTTAAGAGCTTTGTTAACAGCTTCTTGTAAAGCTTTGTTGCCTTTTTTCACGCCAAGCACTGTGCCAGGGGATTGTGTAGGTTCGCCTACGAGTTTAAGGTCTTGATCAGCACCTTGTTTGAGGTAGTACATAGCCACAGCATTATCGATGATAGCACCATCAATTGTACCAGCTTTCAATTCCATGAAGATATTAGCATTGGAATCGATTTGTTTTACAGTTGTATTAGGAATTTTTTGAGCCATTTCAACAGGGATTGTACCGATTTGAACACCTACAGTTTTACCTGCTAATTCATCCATATTGTGGATAGTAGTGTTGTCTTTACGCACAACTGTGATGAAACCGCCTTGATCAAAGTATACATCGGAGAAGTCCAATACTTTTTCGCGTTCAGGAGTAGCGTTGATACCTGCTGCGATCATGTCGATATCGCCAGATTGAACAGCTGGAATCAAAGCGTCGAAGCCCATGGATTTGAATTCCATTTTTAGGCCGATTTTTTTGGAAATTGCTTCGGATAAATCAACATCGAAACCAACGTATTTGTCGCCTTCAGTGAATTCGAACGGTGGGAATGTAGTTTCAGAACCTACACGCAATACACCTTCTTGTTGTGTCATTTTAGGTTTGTCGTTGCCACAACCAGCCAATAAACCCATTGCTGCTACCGCTACGAGGGCGATGGCTGTCAATTTTTTGAACTTAAACATAGTATCCTCCTCAAACATCCATATACATGGTTTATACATTTCTGTTTATATTGTACGGAATTTTACACCAATAGGCAATAACATTGTATAATTAAGAGTAAACGAGTTTTTTATTCTTTATTGTAGAGTATCATAATCCTTTACAATAATGTGGTTATATACATGGAGGCAATATGTCCCTTACAACTACTTTTGCTGATCTTTGTAAAAGCTTCGCACCTGATGCGTTTGCCATTAATTACACATTAGCCAAGAATCCTGAGATTTCTAGTCAGGAGTTTAAGTCCGTTAAAACCATAGGCGCTGTTCTTGAGAAATATGGCATGGACGTAACCTATGAATTCTGTGATTTGCCGACTGCCTTTAAGGCATCTGCCGTGAAAGTAGACAACCCAAAAGGCCGCTTAGCCATACTTTGTGAATACGATGCACTGCCAGAGGTAGGCCATGCGTGCGGTCACTCTGCTAGTGGCTCTATGAGTGTGTTAGCTGCATTGATACTACATAAAATGCAACAAGAAGGCGTAGCTTTCAACATGGACATCGATATTATCGGCACACCAGACGAAGAAGCGATGGGCTGTAAGGTGGATATGTGCAATGCAGGGGTGTTTAAAGAGTACGATTTTGCCATCATGGTCCACCTCGATGGCGAGGAAACGCGTCCTAACTCACAATTCTTGGCACTCGATTGCTTCCGGGCTAAGTACCACGGTAAGCCGGCCCATGCAGCTGGCGAGCCTTGGAACGGTATCAATGCAGTGAATGGTGTGCAACTCGCTATCCATGCTATGGATATGATGCGCCAACAAGTGCGCCCTAAAACGCGCATCGGCACATGGATTATTGCAGGAGGCACCGCATCCAATGTGATCCCCGCCTTCGGTGAATTAGAGGTCACCGTGCGTCACACAGAGCGTGAGTACTTGAATGGTTTATCCGAGCAAATCAAAAAAATCTTTGAAGGGGCGGCCCTTTGTACAGGTACAACTGTGGATGTAGAGTTTTATGGCAATCCTTATGATGATATGAACCAAAACAATCGTGGCACAGCGCTTATCGAAGATGTAATGGCCGACATGGGCCTCGATTTTGAGCCCGGCCCAGCAGCCCTTGGAGGTAGTTCAGATATTGGCAATGTAAGCTATCAATGTGCGGCATTCCATCCTAAATTACGCTTGGCCGGCGAGCCAAAGGTGTGCCATTCTAAAGAATTCGCTGCTGCCATGTTAGAGACTACCATTGAACAAACCATCATCAACGGTGCAAACATCATTGGTGGCACAGTATTGCGATTAATAGAAAACCCAGAAATATTAGAAGAAATCGTAGCCGAATTTAATAATTCTAAATAGAAGGAATAGAAGGAGAATGTATGGCCTCGACTGAGACATTAGAAATAAAAAATTATATAGGCCTCACTGGGGATAAGCCCATTCGATTCATCGCATCTGATGTAGATGGCACCTTGGTAACCGATGCAAAGGCAATTCCTGAGGATGCTATTGAGGCGATTCGTGCCGTTCGTGAAAGTGGCATTCGTGTAGCCATTGCTTCTGGCCGTGCTTGGAATGAGATGAATGATGTTATCGAAAAACTGCCGTGCTTGCGCTATTTCATGTGCACCAATGGTGCTTATGTAATGGATAAGGACGAAAATCGGAGTCTATTCCACGTAAGTTTTGATAAAGAACAAGCATTACATTTGTTGCGTAAACTATTAACCTATGGCGTATATGTAGAGGCCTACGTGAAAGACCAAATCTTTGGCATGTATCCGCCATCTAGATGTATTACACCTGAACGTTTAGGGGCATGTGCTAGTGAACGTAATGAAGGAGATAAAAAGGTTCATGGCATAATGGATAATCATCTGCCTACTACAAAAAATCAGATTTCTGGTACAGGAGACACTCGTTTGCCAGGAGCAACTTACGACCACTATGCATTAGCGGAAGGCAACGAAGCGGCAAAGGTAAAGATGTCTGAATGTGAAATAGAGCAATCTAATTTCTTCTTTAGACCTAATATTCGCCCATTTATCTTAGCTACGCGGACTATGGTATGTGATCTACTAGCTCATATGGAATCCTTAGACGAAGGACCTGAGAAAATTCAAATCTTCTACGGTGACGAGCCGATGCGTCAACGTATCTTGCAAGACTTACGCGATGAATACCAAGGCCTATCCCACGACGGTACAGGCCGTGAACGCTTCTATGATGTGTTACTCTCTAGTGAAGGTAATTTAGAATTTGTTTTGCCCCACACAACAAAGGGCACAGCAGTAGAAGCCTTGGCAAAACATTGGGGCTTAAGTCCTGATGAGGTAATGACATTAGGGGATAGCGAAAACGATCTATCTATGCTACGCTTTGCGGGTGCTGGTGTAGCCATGGGCAATAGCAAGCCGAACATTAAAGAAGCGGCACGATACGAAACGACAGACAATAACCACCAAGGTGTGGCAAAGGCAATCTATTCTGCTATTGCGTATAATAGTGAATTAAATAAGAAAAAACAATTATAATAGTTGTTCTTGTATTGAAATATTTTGAATATATTCTTGAGCTAGAGTGATGTTTGTGATCTTATATATTTAAAATATGAATTCTACTACTTAAAAGTAGATAATGTTAAGTTAGGCACAGATTAAAAGTAGATAATGTTAAGTTAGGCACAGATAAAGAATGCATAGGAGGTGATGTATATGGGAAATCTAAAGTTTAATATTGATGACACTTGCGTTAAGTGCGGTGCTTGTGCAGAGGATTGTCCTGTTCAATGCATCACCGAAGGTAAGACTCGATTTATCATTGGGAAAGGCTGTATCAGTTGTGGTGACTGCTATTCCATCTGTCCTGTGGGGGCCGTAAAAATGTATAAAAGAGAGGTCCCTAAAAAGTGATAGCTAGAAATCTTTCAATATTGTCAGTAAATTGACTTATATACGGAAGTCTCCAAAAGAGTGATAACTAGAAACCCGAACATTAAAGATTTATTTATAATCTACATACGGAATATATGGAGTCGTTATACTTCCTATGGTATAATAAAATGTAATGAAAAATTAGCGTTTGGCTCGGAAAAACGCGCCCCCAGTACAGACATGTACGGGCATAATAAATAGTGAATATACTTTCACAAATAGATGCATATGGAGGAAGGCATGGAAAACAAGGAATTTGTAATTGTTGTTGACTTTGGTGGTCAATATAACCAATTGATCGCGCGCCGTGTTCGTGAAAATCACGTATACTGCGAAGTATATCCATACAACAAAGCGCTGGATAAAATTAAGGAATTAAAACCGCAAGGTATCATCTTCACAGGTGGTCCTAACAGCGTGTATGAAGAAAACTCTCCAAAAATTGAGAAAGAGATTTTTGAACTTGGTATTCCTATTCTTGGCATGTGCTATGGCATGCAATTTATGGCGCATACATTGGGCGGCGAAGTTAAATCTGCGGATAACCGTGAATTCGGTAAAACACCTACGAAAGTGGACACTACATCTCCATTGTTCAAAGGCTTGGAAGAAGACCAAGTTGTTTGGATGTCTCATGTTGACTATGTAGCAAAGGTTCCTGAAGGCTTTGAAATCGTAGCACATACTAAGGATTGCCCTGTTGCATCCATGCAAAATAAAGAACGTAAACTATACGCTATGCAATATCATGCAGAAGTATTGCACACTGAACATGGTAAAGAAATGCTTCACAACTTCTTGTATGAAGTATGTGGTTTCACAGGCACTTGGACAATGGCAAACTATGCGAAATCTGCTATTGAAGATATCCGCAAAACCGTTGGTGATGGCAAAGTATTATTGGCATTGTCCGGTGGTGTGGATAGCTCCGTTGCAGCAGCTCTTATTTCTAAAGCTGTAGGCGACCAATTGACTTGTATCTTCGTTGACCATGGTTTAATGCGTAAAAACGAAGGCGACGAAGTTGAAGCAGCTTTCAAAGATTCCGGCATGCATTTCATCCGCGTCGATGCAGAAAAACGTTTCTTAGATAAATTGGCTGGTCTTGAAGATCCAGAAGCTAAACGTAAAGCTATCGGTGAAGAATTCATCCGCGTATTCGAAGACGAAGGCCGTAAAATCGGTTCCGTTGACTTCTTAGCGCAAGGCACAATCTACCCTGATGTTATCGAGTCTGGTACTGGTGAAGCGGAAGTTATTAAATCTCATCACAACGTAGGCGGTTTGCCTGCAGTGGTAGACTTCAAAGGCCTTATCGAACCATTGCGCAATCTATTTAAAGACGAAGTTCGTGAACTTGGTTCCGAATTAGGCTTGGCTGATTACCTCGTATGGCGTCAACCATTCCCAGGTCCTGGTCTTGCTATTCGCGTAATGGGCGAAATCACTAAAGACAAACTCGACATCTTGCGTGATGCGGATTACATCTTCCGTGACGAAATTGCAAAAGCTGGCCTTGATCGTAGCATCAACCAATACTTTGCAGTATTAACATCTACACGTACCGTGGGCGTTATGGGCGACTTCCGTACATACGACTACACATTAGCATTGCGTGGCGTAACAACAACAGACTTCATGACTGCTGACTGGGCACGCATCCCTTACGACGTATTGGACACAATCTCCCGTCGCATCGTAAACGAAGTACAACACATTAACCGTATCGTGTACGATATTACATCTAAACCACCTGCTACAATTGAGTGGGAGTAGAGTATATTTCTTCAGAAATGGCTTATTTTCAAGGTTTATAGCCTATTAAAATAAGCTACTGGGACAAAATTGGGTAAAGATTTCAAAAAGAATAAATCTAATAATAGTTCCCAGTGGCTTTACAAGAAAATACAAAAAATTAGACCGTAGCTTGAGTGCTTCGGTCTTTTTGTGTCTATTTGGAAATGGGTGTTTCAGGCAAATCTTGTTCAAATAAATTATGAATTTGCTGCTATGTTATCTATAAATCAATTTTAAGTTGTCGACTCATATGGGCGACCATTTCTCCAAAATATAGCCCTGTTTTTTTCAACATAATTTTTTTTACTTTTAAATCCGACTCATGGTGAATATAAATGAATTTCAATTTAAAATATTCTTTTGCAATATATGAGTACAAGTATTCTTGTATTTGCCCTTTTTGTACTTGAAATTACATGTATTTTTTAACTGATTAATGTATGGCTTTGTACCATCATTTATAAAGGAAAGATAATGTAGGTAACCTAAATCATATAATATTTCTTTACCAACATCTTTACATTTTCCTATATTTAGGCATTCCCAATTGTCTTTATCTTTTTTCTGCCGTAAAAAACCCAAACACCTTCTTGCTCTATATATTGAGCAATGGAATTTATTGTAATTATTTTATCTTTTTGTTCTATTATTATTTTGCCTACCATAAATTTCCAACCTGTCACTTAATATTTTTTATTTGTTGAATAAAATTTTTCATGCTCATAATACTATAATCAGCCCATGCTATGCATGGGCTGATTGCTTTATCTATTTTTCTTCAGAAATCTTGATTTTTTAGGAAAAGGCAATTATCAATCTTCAAATTCCTCATCTGTAATTTCCCCGTTATAGTTTTTCTTTCTCATTTCGTCCTATTCAATTAAAAAATCGTCAAAATGCGAATTATGAGATAGTAGTGCAGTTGGCTCGCCATTTCCTGCAAGGGGACGGAATTTCATTTCCTTTTCGTAGTCAAAGATGATATGCCTGATTTTATAGAAGTTACAGATGATATTGAATTACCATTTTAGAAATCAATAAGTTTTAGAATTGTCGCTACTTGCTACTTTGCCACCAATTTAGGTTGAGGTAGTGAGGTAGTGGGTAGCGTGCTTTTTAGCATTTACTAAAGCTTTTTCTTGCACAACTATTAGCAGTAATAAGTTTATGGTACAAAAATGAGAAATTTAACAATGAAGCTTTAAATGTTATTAACTTATGTAGCAAGTACAGAAAGTGTCCGTATACTTACGAAGAATTTGATTGTTTCGCTACTCAATATTTGAATAAAATTTAACTTGTTAGGTAGAACCCTAATACCCCAGAAAATAAATATAAGGAGAGTAGAAATATGAAAAATAAGTTGATTCATGATATAATCTTCTGTGTTACATAACATAGAACAGAAGAGAAAGGAGGAGCATTTTGAAAAGTGTTATTAAAGATAAAAAGCAGCTAAAGTTTGAACTTGGAAAGTTAATTAAATCTAATAGAGAAGCAAAAGGCGACAGTCAACGTGGACTTGCAAAAGCTATAGATTTACCAAATTCAAACCTTAAATATATTGAAGATGGGATAAATGCTCCAAGTCCTGAAGTTTATAAAAGCATAATTCTACGATTAAACCCCAATGATAAAGAAAGAGGAAGAATGGATTATTTATATTCACAAATTAGAGGAACACCACCACCTGATATATGTGAATTTATGATTGAGAATAATGAAGTATTTAATGCGATAAGAAAAAATAAATATAAATTAACAAGAGCTCAAACTGGTCAACTCAACAAATTATTAGAAAGTTTTGCAGAAGAGAATCTTGTTTATATGGGCGGATCAGATATTGACTGAAAGAAAAGTAATGATAGATCTTATAGAAGTTTACTTGATCTAAGATTGCAATATCAAAAATACAATTAAAATATTTAAGGAGAATAAATAAAATGAGTAAATCTGAACAGATGATACAAAACGAAATATATAGTAATAACACAACTATTTTAGATAAATATGAGTGTATAAGCTTAGGTGCTACAACAATTAATAATTTAATGAAGTCGTCAATTATAAAAGAATATTCAGTTAACAAGCAAGTTGGAATAAAAAAACCAGATGTATTAATAATTGATAGTGAAAAAAATATAATCATATATGTTGAGCAGAAAAGACCAAGTAAATTAAAAAGCGAAAAAGATATTAATGATGCTATAAAGCAAGAGCTTTTTGTCGCAAAGGCAATAAATGCAAAGATATATGTTGTTAGCGATGGAAGTTCATATATATGGATTAATCCTAAAACGGGGAATCCAATAGTTGATGAAAACGGTAATCGAATTAATTTTGAAATTAAACCCAAAGAAAATGGAAAACAAGTTGCTAAGCTAATAAATGACATACTGCTATCTATTAATGATAAGTCTGATCAAATACTAAAAAAAGAATTCCTAGATCCGACTGATTTAGCAGTAAAGATAAATAGAAAATTGGTGAATTTGACTTTTGCTTCAGCAAAGATGTCATTATATACATTTGTAGAATTATTTTTGTTTAAGTACTTATCAGATATTGGGGTGTTAAGAGGAGATAGTTCATTTTCCTTTATTGCAAATATGTACAAGGAAGATTACAAAAAAATAGACCCTAGCATTAATGAAGCTAAAGTCTTAGGTAAGTATTTAGATGGTCCGAGAGAAACAATGAAAACATTATTCCCAGAGGGAGAAGATGGAACAAGCATTATAAATGGGCAAGTCTTTCATGTCAAAAAAGATGAATATAACCAATATATAAGTCTTGATAATACGGATAAGATATTTAGAGAAGTAGTTTTAGAATTTGAAAATTATGAAAAAGAAAATGGAAAATTCATTAACATAAGTACAGACTTTAAATCAAAACTTTTTGAAACATTTATGAAACATAGTGATGAAAAATCAAATATGGGGCAATTTTTCACACCACTAAAAATAGTAAATGAAATGATTGAGATGGTTGATATATATGAGGGAATGTCAATATGTGACCCGGCTTGTGGTGTTGGGAAATTCCTCTTAGAGGCAATTGAAGATAAAATCCCTGAATATTTTAATTACAAAACGGAAAAATTAGAAAAGAATATTGATATTATAGGGTTTGACAAAATGATGTCCGATAGAGACGATTTGACAATAATATTAGCTAAAGCTAACATGCTTATCTATTTTTCTGAACTTTTCAAGAGAAATAATTCTTTGCAAGATGTAAAAACAATATCACAGAGCTTACTAAACAAGTCTTACTATCTTTATCAAACAATGCTAGGAACATTAGGAGATTTAGAAGAAAATAAATACGATTTAATACTTGCTAATCCACCATATTACCAAAGCAAGGTAATGATGGAAGCAGCAAAAGCAACTGGATACTATGTCTTGAATGGTGCAGGGGTTGAAAGTTTATTTCTAGAATGGATATTAAAGTCGCTAAAACCAGGTGGAACTGCAAATGTAGTATTACCTGATGGAATATTCTCAAACTATGCTAATAGTAAGTTAAAAGAATATATATTAAAAAATTTTTTTGTTGAAAGCATAATTTCACTTCCGGTAGGTGCATTTTTTAATACACCTAAAAAGACTTATATTTTGACAGTAAGAAAAGCAACAGAAAGAGAAAAAGAAGATAATAAAACGCAAGATTATCCAGTGTTTACTTATATTGCAACGAGTATTGGAGAAAGCCTTGATGTTTATAGGTTTGATATAGAAGATAATGATTTGAAAGAAGCTGTTGCAAAATATAACTTTTATAGAAAAGAAGATAAGAACAATTTAAGAGATTTGATAAAAACTCATATAGAATCAGACCCGAAATTAAAATTAATTGATATTAAAGAATTTGACAAGGATAAATCTTGGATAATAGAAAATTTTTGGTCGGAAGAAGAAAAAATAGATATAGGGCTAAAAAAAGCTAAGAAGGTTGTTACTGTAGATGAATTTCAGATGTTACTTGATGACATGATTTCTCTAATGAATGAATTCAAGGAGGAATTGGAATGGTTGAAGTAAGGTATAAAGAAGAAAAAATAGGTAATCTATATGACTTTGTAAAGGGAACAAATAGAATCAATAAAAAAATAATTAATCAAAATAAAGGAGATTATCCAGTATATTCAGGTTCTAAAACAAATGATGGATTAATGGGGCATATTAAATTTTATGATTTTGATGGAGAGTTTATTAGAATAATTACAGTTGGTCAAGTAGGAGAAACTAGCATTATACAAGGTAAATTTTCTTTGGCACAAAATAACGGAGTGTTGGTATCTAAAAATAAATCCAAGACTAAATTTATTATAAATGAATATTTGAGGATTGTCTTATTAGCTAGATTAAAAAATAAAGCAAAAGGGTCAGATACTGGGAATAAACAACAAAGTTTAACCAACAAGCAAATACTAAGCACAACTATTAACATACCAATAAATAAAAATGGTAACTATGATATAGAAAAACAAAAAGAAATAGTAAAAAAATATGAAATAGTTGAAGAAAAGAAAAAAGAACTTAAAGAAAAGTTCGACTATTTTAAAGATGTACAAGTTGATTTTATGGCTACTGAATTATCAAAAAGCAAATCTATGAAAATAAAAGATATATTCGATTTATCAATAGGTTCTAATGGATCAAATTTTACAAAAACTTTTATTAAAAATAATAGTGGAGATATTCCAGTTTATGGAGCAAGTAAAGATAATGAAATACCATCTTATGGGTACGTAGAAGATAATGCAGTAATAAAAGAAAAAAAGAATGGTAAAATTCAAGAGACGAATGTCAAGTATTTTAATGACTGTTTGACTTACAATATTG